>NZ_JAKRML010000017.1:0-128499 GCF_022346505.1 Achromobacter sp. ACRQX | reverse complement strand
GGGGGGGGGGGGGGGGGGGGGGGGGGGGGGCCCGCCCCGCCCCGCCGCGGGGCCCGGCGCCCCGGGCCCGGCCCGAGGAAGGGGAGCCGTTCATGGTGTGCGGTTTTCCGCACATTTTAGCGGGTTTCTGTGCGGAGATTCGCCTATTAATGCTTCTCGGTGGACAAGCAGCGATTGCGAAATCCTATATTTTTCAATGCTTTATCTGAGTTGTTGCGGAGCCGCCCGACTTGGCATGGGTATTGCGTTTATACCGGCAAGCCGCGCGGCACACCCCCGCGGTGAAATCGGCCGGCGGCAGGATCGCATGGCCATAAAACAGATAACGCCCCGACGTCGCACGCGCCACGCTGCGCGGAGCAAGGGGCCCTGGTGGGGACAATCCCAATGATCGAAGTGGATCAAAGCGCGCCCGCGCGCAAGCTCAAGTTCTATCAAATCCTGTACGTGCAGGTGATCTTCGCCATCGTGGTGGGCATCTTGCTTGGCGCATTCAAGCCGGAACTCGGCCAGCAGATGCAACCGCTGGGCGACGCCTTCATCAAGTTGGTGAAGATGATCATTGCGCCGGTCATCTTCCTGACCGTGGCAACCGGCATTGCCGCCATGAGCGACCTGAAGAAGGTCGGGCGCGTGGCCGGCAAGGCCATGCTGTATTTCCTGGTGTTCTCGACGTTGGCGTTGGTCGTCGGCATGGTGGTCAGCCATATCGTACAGCCCGGCGCCGGCATGCACATCGACCCGACCACGCTGGATCAGAAGGCCGTATCCGGATATGTCGCCAAGGCGCATGATTCGACGATCACCGGCTTCCTGATGAACGTGATTCCCACGACCATCTTCAGCCCGTTCGTCGGTGGCGACATCCTGCAGGTGCTGTTCGTGGCGGTACTGTTCGGCATTTCGCTCGCCATGGTCGGCGAGCGTGGCAAACCGATCCTGAATTTCATGACGGCGCTGGCGCAGCCCATCTTCAAGATGGTGGCGATCCTGATGAAGGCCGCGCCCATCGGCGCCTTTGGCGCGATGGCGTTCACCATCGGCAAATACGGCATCAAGTCAGTCGTGAACCTGGCGATGCTGGTGGGCACGTTCTACGCGACGTCGGTGCTGTTCGTGGTGGTCGTGCTGGGCCTGGTTGCCCGCTACAACGGCTTCTCGATCTTCAAGCTGGTCCGCTACATCCGCGAAGAACTGCTGCTGGTGCTGGGCACGAGTTCGTCGGAAGCCGCTCTGCCGACGTTGATGCAGAAGATGGAACGCGCTGGCTGCTCGAAGTCGGTGGTCGGCCTGGTGGTGCCTACCGGTTACTCGTTCAACCTGGACGGCACCAACATCTACATGACGATGGCCGCGCTGTTCATTGCGCAGGCCTGCGACATTCCGCTGTCGCTGGGTGATCAGATCCTGCTGCTGCTCGTGGCGATGCTGAGCTCGAAGGGCGCGGCCGGCGTGACCGGCGCGGGTTTCATCACGCTGGCGGCCACGCTGTCGGTGGTGCCTTCGGTGCCGGTCGCCGGCATGGCGCTGATCCTGGGTGTGGATCGCTTCATGTCGGAATGCCGCGCCCTGACCAACCTGGTCGGCAACGCGACCGCCACCGTGGTCGTCGCGCGCTGGGAAGGCGAGCTCGATCAGGAGCAACTGCATGCCACGCTGGACAGCGCAGGCACGCCCGCGGCGGCGCAGACGCAATCGCAGCCGCAAGTCGCCATCGGCGAACCTGCCCGCCAGAGCTGAACTTTTTCGCCGCGCGTGCCAGGCGGCGAATGAAACATGGCCTGCGCCGAATCGCGTGCCGGTCAAAAAAAATCCCCCGAAAGCCTTGCGGCGCGGGGGATTTTTTTCGGGCTGGATTGGTGTCAGGGCACCTGGATGCCGGCCTCGCGGAGCAGGTTGGAGGTTTCGAAGAGCGGCAGGCCCATCACGCCGGTGTAGCTGCCGGCGATGCGCGAGACGAATGTGCCCGCCAGGCCTTGAATGCCATACGCGCCCGCCTTGCCGAAGGGTTCGCCGCTGTCGCAATAGCGGCTGATTTCGTCCTCTTGCAAGGCGCGCATGTGGACTTCGGTGATGGAGACGGCTTCCAGCAGGCGGTCGCCACTGCACACTGCAACCGCGGTATGGACTTCGTGCGAGGCGCCGGACAGCGCTCGCAGGATACGGATCGCGTCGTCGCGGTCTGCGGGCTTGCCCAGGACCTCGCCCGCCAGGATGACGGTGGTGTCGGCGGCAAGCAAGGGCAGGACGGGCATGGCGTGCGCGCGCATCCAGTCGCGGCCGCGCAGGGCCTTGTCCCGGGCGGTGCGCTGCACGTAATCAGCGGCGCTTTCGCCCGGATGCTGCGGTTCGTCCTCGCCGGGCGGGGCCGGAACGAGCAGGACCTCGTGCGCGAGGCCGATCTGATTCAGCAATTCGCGGCGGCGCGGGCTGGCGGAGGCGAGATACAGGCGCGGGGAGGAACGGGAGGGATTGGCGGTGTCGGTCATGCGCAGCAGGGCAGGCGCCGCCGGGCGGCGGTCACGCGCGGTGGTAGGGATGGTTGGTCATGATGGCCCAGGCGCGGTAGAGCTGTTCGGCCAGTACCACGCGCACCATGGGGTGGGGCAACGTGAGGGACGACAGGCGCAACTGGCCGCTGGCGGATGCCTTGAGGGCGGGATCCAGGCCGTCGGGGCCGCCGACAAGAAACGCGACATCCTGCCCGCCCGCGCGCCACTGTTCGAGTTTTTGCGACAGCGCCATCGTGGTGAGGTCGCGGCCGCGTTCGTCCAGGGCCAGGCGCAGCGCATTGGCGGGCAGGGCGGCCTCAATGCGCTTGGCCTCGGCCGCCATCATCTGGGCCGGGGTCTTGCCTGTGGTGCGGGGCTCGGGCTTGATTTCGCGCAGTTCAAGCGCGCAGTCGGCCGGCAGGCGCTTGGCGTAGTCGTCCCAGGCGGTCTGCACCCAGTCCGGCATCCGCGTGCCCACCGCGACGACAATCAGCTTCACGGCGTGATCAGTCTTCGGTGTCGTCGTAACCGCTGCCGCTGTCGCTGGGGACAGGCGCGACCCGGGTCGATTCGGGCAGGAGCTTCACGCGCACCGGCTTGCCGCCCCAGATTTCTTCGAGGTTGTAATACTGGCGAATGGCCGGCTGCATGATGTGCACGACGACATCGCCAAGGTCGACGACGACCCATTCACCGGTGTCCTCGCCTTCAATGGTGATGCCGGTGAGCGACATGGCGCGGCCGCGATCGGCGACGCTGGAAGCCAGCGCGCGGGTCTGCCGGTTGGAGGTGGCGCTTGCAATCACGACGCGATCGAACAAGCTGGTCAGATGCGTGGTGCTGAAGACCTTGATGTCTTGCGCCTTGACGTCTTCGAGGGCGTCGATGACGGCGCGTTGGAGTTTCTGTATATCCATAGGTGCAAATATAACCCGCTCGAGGGCAGCGGCGGCTGACCGGCCGCGCCGGGCGGGAAGGGTTTATCGGTAGAGTTTGTGCGCCGCAATATAGGCGGCGACGGACGCGTCGAGCAGTCCGTCGGTGGATTCGCCCTGCGCCAGGCGCTGGCGGATTTCGGAAGCCGACACCGGCATGGGCGGAAAAGGCAGTTCTTGCAGCGTGCGGCCCTGGTCCTCTAGCCATTGCGCAAGTTCCGGCGGTGCGCTTAGGGGCGTGCCGGGGCGGGTGGCCACGGCCAGGTCGACCAGGCTGGAAATGTCGCGCCAGTTGCGCCAGGTGCAGAAATTGGCGAGCTGGTCGGCCCCCAGCAGCCATGCATAGCGCGCGTCCTGCGGCAGGGCGCGCAGCGTGTCGATGGTGTAGGTGGCGCCGCCCCGCTCGATTTCAATGGGGTTGACCGCCAGTCCCGGATGGCCGGCGATGGCCAGTTCCAGCATCGCAAGGCGATGTTCGGCGGTGGCGTTCAGCGCAGCGCGCTGCCAGGGGTTGGCGGCGGGGATGAGCTGCACCTGGTCTAACCTCAGCGACTGCAGGGCATTCTGCGCCAGCGCGATGTGGGCGACGTGAACGGGATCGAAGCTGCCGCCGAAGAGGCCGATGCGTTTCAAACCCAGTCCCGCGGTTTGAGATAGGCGGCCAGTTCGGCCTCGGGGGTGCCGGCTTCAGGCTGCCAGTCGTAGCGCCATTGCGCGAGCGGCGGCATGGACAGCAGGATTGATTCGGTGCGGCCCCCGGATTGCAGGCCGAAGAGCGTGCCGCGGTCGAAGACCAGGTTGAATTCGACGTAGCGGCCGCGGCGGTAGGCCTGGAAATCGCGCTCGCGTTCGGTGTAGGCGATGCCGCGGCGCTTGTCGACGATGGGCAGGTAACTGTCCAGGAATGCGTCGCCGACTGAACGGGTCAGGGCAAAGGACGCGTCGAAGCCGGGGGCGTTCAGGTCGTCGAAGAAGACGCCGCCGATGCCGCGGGTTTCGTCGCGATGCTTGAGGAAGAAGTATTCGTCGCACCAGCGCTTGTAGCGCGGATAGTAATCGGGCCCGTGGGGCGCCAGCGCGTCCCGGCACACCGTGTGGAAGTGGCGGGCGTCTTCTTCGAAGGGATAGTACGGGGTGAGGTCGATGCCGCCGCCGAACCAGAAGACGTCGGCCTCGTCATGGCCGGGCCGCGCGGCCGCGACGAACATGCGCACGTTCATGTGCGTGGTGGGCACGTACGGATTGCGCGGGTGCAGCACCATGGACACGCCCATGGCCTCCCATGAGCGGCCGGCAAGTTCCGGGCGGTGCGCGCTTGCCGACGGCGGCAGCTTGGAACCCTTGACGTGGCTGAACAGCACGCCGGCGCGTTCGAAGAGCTGGCCGCCTTCGAGCAGGCGCGACAGACCGCCGCCGCCCTCGGGCCGCACCCATTCGTCGGCGCGGAAGGGGCCGCCTTCGGCCGCTTCCAGCGCGCCCACGATGCGGGCCTGCAAGCCGGTGAGGTAGTCCCGGACAGCGGAGACGGGCAGAGCGGTCATGGGCGGTTCCGGTTACGCGTTGGACTTGGGCTTTTGCTGCGACGGCTTGAGCGCGCGCCAGCCGATGTCGGAGCGGTACTGGCGGCCATCGAAGTGGATGCGGTCAATGGCTTCGTAGACACGGTCGCGCGCCATTTTGACGGAATCGCCCAGGGCGGTGACGCACAGTACGCGGCCGCCAGTGGTCTTGACTTCTTCGCCATCGAGCTGGGTGGCGGCGTGAAAGACCATGCAGTCTTCGGCGTCGGCGGGCAGGCCGCGGATGACGTCGCCGGTGCGCGGCGTGTTGGGGTAGTTGTGAGCGGCCAGCACGGCGCCCAGGGCGGTGCGGCGGTCCCAGACGATGTCAGCCTGGTCGAGCGTGCCTTCGACGGCGTGCTCGAGGGCATCCAGCAGGTCGCTCTTGACGCGCATCATGATGGGCTGGGTTTCGGGGTCGCCCATGCGGCAGTTGAATTCCAGCGTCTTGATTTCGCGGTCGGGGTCATCGCCCGGGGCGATCATCAGGCCGGCGTACAGGAAACCCGTATACGGAATGCCGTCGCGCGTCATGCCCTGCACGGTGGGCAGGATGATTTCGCGCATGATGCGGTGATGCAGTTCGGGCGTGACGATGGGCGCGGGCGAGTAGGCGCCCATGCCGCCCGTATTGGGACCGCGGTCGCCGTCCTGCAGGCGCTTGTGGTCCTGGCTGGTGGCCAGGGCGAGCACGTTGCGGCCGTCGCACATGACGATGAAGCTGGCTTCTTCGCCGATCAGGCATTCTTCGATGACGACGCGCGCGCCGGCTTCGCCCATGGAGCCGTCGCCCAGCATGGCGTCGACGGCGGCGTGCGCTTCTTCGAGGGTGGCGGCAACGACCACGCCCTTGCCCGCGGCCAGACCGTCGGCCTTGATGACGATGGGCGCGCCTTCCTGGTCAATGTAGGCATGAGCCTTGGCCGGGTCGGTGAAGGTTTCGTAGCGCGCGGTCGGGATGTTGTGCCGGACCATGAAGGCCTTGGCGTAATCCTTGGAGCTTTCAAGCTGCGCGGCGGCCTTGGTGGGTCCGAAGATCTTCAGGCCACGGGCGCGGAAGACGTCGACGACACCGGCGGCCAGGGGCGCCTCGGGGCCGACGACCGTCAGGGCGATGCCCTCGCGCTGGACGAAATCGGCCAGTTCCTCGGCATTGGTGAGCGGGATGTTCTCCATCTGCTCGGCCCGTTGCGTGCCGCCGTTGCCCGGAGCGACATACACCTTGTGCACGCGCGGGGAGCGGGCCAGCCGCCAGGCGAGGGCATGTTCGCGGCCGCCCGAGCCAATTACCAGGAGTTTCATGTTGCGTGAGTCTGAAGAGGCGCGCAGGCAGACGGAACCGCCGGCGCGCCAGGAAAGGGAGAGTTACTGCGCTTCGTCGAAAATGACGGTCGTATAGACTTCCTGCACGTCGTCCAGGCTTTCCAGGGCGTCGAGCAGTTTCTGCATCTTGGCGGCGTCGTCGCCGGCGAGTTCGGTTTCGTTCAGGGCCTTCATGACGATGCCGTCGACTTCGGCCTTCAGGCCGGCCTCGTCGAAGGCCTTGCGCACGGCAGCGTAATCGGACGGGGCGCAGACGACTTCGATCACGCCTTCTTCGTCGGTGGTGACGTCTTCGGCGCCGGCCTCGAGGGCGGCTTCCATGACCTTGTCTTCAGGGGTGCCCGGGGCGAACACGAACTGGCCGCAGTGCTTGAACATGAAGGCGACCGAGCCTTCCTGGCCGAGGTTGCCGCCGTTCTTGGAGAACGCGTGGCGGACTTCGGCGACGGTGCGGGTGCGGTTGTCGGTCATGCAGTCGACGATGACCGCCGCGCCGCCAATGCCGTAGCCTTCGTAGCGGACTTCTTCGTAGGCCTCGCCGTCGGCGCCGCCCGCGCCACGCTGGATGGCGCGCTGGATGTTGTCCTTGGGCATGTTGGCGTCGGTGGCCTTGTCCCAGGCCATGCGCAAACGGGGGTTGCTGTCCGGGTCGGGGCCGCCGGCGCGCGCCGCCACGGTGATTTCACGAATGATCTTGGTCCAGAGCTTTCCGCGCTTGGCGTCTTGGCGCCCTTTGCGGTGCTGAATATTGGCCCATTTGCTGTGTCCGGCCATGGCTTCCCAGGGTAATGTGTCTGCAAAGACGGCATTTTACCGTGCCGGCGGCCCTCCCGTCCGGCAAGAGGGACGCTTGTGTCCATATAGCCACGCGCACAAGGCGGGCGGCAGGCTCTACACTTGGGCATCCATCTGATCCCTGGTCCGGAGCCGCCCATGCCCAACCCCCTTGTCATCGCCAAGAACGCGCAGACCGAGTTGGCGCTGCTGCCGGCCCTGGCCAACCGCCACGGGTGCATTACGGGGGCCACCGGCACGGGCAAAACCGTCACCCTGCAGGTCCTGGCCGAGTCTTTTTCCCGGATCGGCACGCCCGTGTTCATGGCGGACGTCAAAGGTGACCTGACCGGCATTTCGCAGGCGGGCGTGTCCAGCCCCAAGCTGCAGGAACGCCTGAAGAATCTGGGGCTGCCGGAGCCCGCCTGGGGCGCCAGCCCGGTCGCCCTGTGGGACGTCTTTGGCGAGCAGGGGCTGCCGGTGCGGGCCACCATTACCGATATGGGGCCGCTGCTGCTGTCGCGCATTCTTGAACTGAACGACACGCAGGAAGGCGTCCTGACCCTGGTTTTCAAGGTGGCGGACGACGAGGGACAGCTGCTGCTGGACTTGAAGGATTTGCGGGCGATGCTGCAGGACGTCGCCGACCGCGCCGGCGAACTGAAGACACGCTACGGCAATGTGTCCTCGGCCAGCGTCGGCGCCATCCAGCGCGGTCTGCTCGCGCTGGAATCGCAAGGCGCGGAACGGTTTTTCGGCGAGCCGATGCTGGACGTTGCCGACCTGATGCGCACCGACGCGCAGGGCCGCGGCATCGTCAACGTGCTGGCGGCCGACAAGCTGATGCAGGCGCCGCGCCTGTACGCCATCTTCCTGCTGTGGCTGCTGGCCGACCTGTATGAAAAGCTGCCCGAGGTGGGTGACATGGACCAGCCCAAGCTGGTCTTCTTCTTCGACGAGGCCCACCTGCTGTTCAACGACGCCCCGCAGGCGCTCCTGACCAAGATCGAGCAGGTCGTGCGCCTGGTCCGCTCCAAGGGCGTGGGCGTTTATTTCGTGACCCAGAATCCGCTGGATATCCCCGACACCGTGCTGGGCCAGTTGGGCAACCGCGTCCAGCATGCGCTGCGGGCGTTCACGCCGCGCGACCAGAAGGCCGTCAAGACTGCGGCGCAGACCATGCGGCCCAATCCCGGCCTGGACATCGAGGCCGCGATCACCGAGCTGGGCGTGGGCGAGGCGCTGGTGTCGCTCCTGGATGCCAAGGGCCGCCCGATGCCGACCGAGCGCGCCTACATCGTGCCGCCGGGCAGCCGTATCGGGCCGGCGACGGACGCGGAACGTCAGGCGCTGCGCCAGGGCAATCCCCTGGCGCCCAAATATGAAAAGGCGGTCGACCGGGAGTCCGCCTACGAAATCCTGGCGGGCCGCGCGGCGGCGCCGGCAGAACCTCCGGTCGCCAAGGATGTACCGGCCCGGGCCGGGCAGCCGTCCGCCAAGACGTCCCAGCCGCCTGCCGACGAGAGCGGCGGGCTGATGGACAGCCTGAAGGACGTGCTGTTCGGGTCGACCGGACCACGCGGCGGCAAACGCGACGGCGTGGTGCAGACCATTGCCAAAAGCTCGGCCCGCTCCATCGCGCGGGAACTCACGCGAGGGATCCTCGGGTCGTTGCTGGGATCGAAGGGCCGGCGCTAAGCCTCATCGGCGCAACGTGGCGTATCGGTTAGTCCGACCGTCCGTTTCGTAAAGTGGGGTATTGTGTGGCCGGCATTTATGCCTGACATTGCGGGCGGTGTATCAATGAAAACCAAAGGAAGACGTGGTGGCTAAGAGACACAAGATTGCGGTGCTCCCAGGAGACGGGATCGGCAAGGAAGTCGTGCCGGAAGGTTTGAAGGTGCTGGATGCCGTGGCGACGCGGTTCGGAATCGAGTTCCAATGGGACCATTTCGACTGGAGCTGCGACTACTACGCCAAGCACGGCAAGATGATGCCGGACGACTGGAAGGACCAGATCGGCCAGCACGAGGCCATTTTCTTCGGTTCGATCGGCTGGCCCGCTACCGTGCCCGACCACGAGGCCTTGTGGGGCTCGTTGTTCAAGTTCCGCCGTGAATTCGATCAATACATCAATCTGCGCCCGGTGCGTCTGATGCCCGGCGTGCCGTCGCCGCTGGCCGACCGCAAGCCCGGCGAGATCGATTTCTTCATCGTGCGTGAAAACACCGAAGGCGAATACTCCAACAGCGGTGGCCGCCTGTTCGAGGGCACCGACCGCGAAGTGGTCATTCAGGAAAGTGTTTTTACGCGCATCGGCGCCGAGCGCGTGCTGAAGTTCGCATTTGAACTGGCGCAAAAGCGCGGCAAGCACCTGACTGCCGCCACCAAGTCCAATGGCATTTCGATTTCGATGCCGTGGTGGGACGAGCGCGTGGCCGAGATGGCCGGGAACTATCCCGACGTGCGCTGGGACAAATATCACATCGACATCCTGTGCGCGCACTTCGTGCAGCATCCGGACTGGTTCGATGTCGTGGTGGCTTCCAACCTGTTTGGCGACATCCTGTCGGACCTGGGACCGGCCTGCACGGGCACCATCGGTATCGCGCCGTCCGCCAATCTCAACCCGGAACGCAAGTTTCCGTCGCTCTTTGAACCGGTGCATGGATCGGCGCCGGACATTTATGGCAAGGGCATCGCCAACCCCATCGGTCAGATCTGGAGCGGGGCATTGATGCTGGATTTCTTGGGGTATCCCGACGCGTCGGCCGCCGTTGTCAAGGCAATCGAGACCGTGCTGGCCGAAGGTCCGCGGACGCGGGATATGAAAGGCAACGCTTCAACGGCCGAAGTCGGCGACGCGATCGCTGCGCTGGTCCGAGCCGGCTGAGTGCATTGGCGGCAGGCCCGTCCGATTAATTGATGAACGACTCGATTATTTCTCCCCCCTCCGATCACGTGGGCGGCGGGCGGGCCGACCGCTTCGTGCGCAAGCTTTTTCGCATGCTGCGCTCGCGCACGCAGCGGCACAATCAGCATTTGTGGCCGTTCGTCCGTATCTGGCGCGACAAGGAAGGCGCGATCAGCGGGTATCGCGCCTTCGGTCGTTCGCTGCCCGTCACGCCGCTATCCCAAGGCTACGATCCCGCCGACAAGGTGGTGCATCTGATCCTGAGCGGCCCGTCGATCGCCGAGATTCCCTATGACCGGATGGATATCGGCGTGGCGATGGGCGTCAATGGCGCCATCGCGCTGTCGCGCAAGTTTGGTCTGAAGTTCAAGTATTACTGCATCATCGACCAGAACTTCGTGCGCGACCGCATCGACCTGGTGCGAGAGATCGTCGCGAGCGACCTGACCTTGTACGTGTTTCCGGAGGTGCTGCGCTACATCATGCAGGGCATCGCCCAGGAACACATCCGCTGCCGCATCTGCATCATCGAACTGATATCCAAGCGCGCTTACGAGCGTAGCGCCGCGCCGGCAGTGCTCAAGCGCATCGCAGCGGCCTCGGCTGACGTCGAACTGCTGGACGCCAAGCAGGGGCTGGGCTACAGCTTCGATGCCTCGCTGGGGGTATTCGATGCCGATACCGTCGCGTATGCGGCCCTTCAGGTCCTGATGTCCGGCGGGGTGCGCGAGGTCTACGTGCACGGGCTGGACCTGACCGTGCAGGGCGGATTGCGTTTCTACGACGAGGGCGGCAAGCCACAGACCAGCCGTCTGACACGCAACTTTCCGCGCTACATCGAACCGTCTTTCCGCTTTGCATCGCCGCTTTGGCGCGCGCGGGGGGTGTCCGTGTTTAACCTGTCGCCGGTCAGCGCGTTGTCGGCCGACATCATCGAACGCAAGGACTGGCGCACGCTGCTCAAGGACTGATCCGGCGGTGCGGACGCCGCCAGGCCAACCCGAGCATCAGAAAAAAACAAGGCGCCGCGAGGCGCCTTGTGCTTTTGCCGATGCCGATCGTATCAGTGCGCGCCGGCAGCCGCTTCCGCCGCACCGCCGCCTCCCGATTTGGACGCGCGCGGCCGCGCGAACCAGACCAGGCCCGTCAGCAGCAGGAAGATGATGGCGGACGCGTAGAACACGTCCGTCGCCGACATCGTGAAGGCCTGCGCATTGATCAGCCCGTCCACCATGGTGAGCGCTTGCTGGTGCGAGACGCCCAGCCCGTTCTGCAAGCTGTTCATGGTCTGGTCGAACGCCTGCTGGCCGGGGCGGGCAATCTCGGTCAGTTGCGCGTGGTGCAGCGTTGCGCGGTTTTCCCACAGCGTCGTCGAAATCGACGTGCCGAACGCGCCCGCCGTCAGCCGCAGGAAGTTCGACAGCCCGGATGCCGCCGGGATGCGCCAAGGCTCCATGCTGGACAGCGTGATCGACGTGAGCGGCACGAAGAACGCCGCCATCGCTGCGCCCTGGATGATGGTCGGGATCATCAGCGTGCGCACGTCCGTCTGGGTGTTGAAGCCCGCGCGCATGAAGCAGACCAGCGCAAAGATCAGGAAGGCGACCGTGACGATCTGCCTGGGGTCGCGCGTGGCCAGCATCTTGCCCACGATGGGCGTGAGCAGGATCGCCAGCAGTCCGACCGGCGCGGTCACGAGCCCCGCATAGGTCGCGGTGTAGCCCATGTTGCTTTGCAGCCAGAGCGGCAGCAGCACGACGTTGCCGAAGAAGACACCATAGGCCACCGCCAGCGTCAGCGCGCCCACCGTGAAGTTGCGGACCTTGAAAAGGCGCAGGTCCACCACGGGGTGCGCGTCGGTCAACTCCCAGATCAGGAAGAACACGAAGGCCACGAACGCAATCGCCGCCAGCGCGATGATGGTGGGGCTGGCAAACCAGTCCAGCTCCTTGCCCTTGTCCAGCATGATCTGCAGCGCGCCTACCCAGACCACGAGCAGGACGAGGCCGAGCTTGTCGATCGGCAGCTTGCGCGTGACGGATTCGCGGTTGCCGTAGATGCGCCAGCTGATCCAGGCGGCCAGGAGGCCCACCGGCACGTTGATGTAGAAGATCCAGGGCCAGGTGTAGTTGTCGGAAATCCAGCCGCCGAGCAGCGGGCCGGCCACCGGCGCCACCAGTGTCGTCATGGACCAGACCGCCAGCGCCATGCCTGCCTTGGACTTCGGAAAGCTGGCCAGCATCAGCGTCTGCGACAGGGGGATCATCGGGCCGGCCACCGCGCCTTGCAGCACCCGGAACGCGATCAGCGCCTCGAGCGAGGGCGAAAAGCCGCACAGCCAGGACGCCAGCACGAAGAGCAGCGTGGAGATCAGGAACAGGCGCACCTGTCCGAAGCGCTGCGTCAGCCAGCCGGTCAGCGGCACGGTGATGGCGTTGGCCACCGCGAACGATGTAATGACCCACGTACCCTGGCTGGTGCTCACGCCCAGGTCGCCGGAGATGGTGGGGATGGACACGTTCGCGATGGACGTGTCCAGCACGTTCATGAAGACCGCGGTCGACAGGGCAATGGACCCGATGATGCGGGTCGCGCCCTCCAATGGCGGATGGGTGCCCGGCGGGCGGGCGGCTTCTTGGGGCGCGCCGGCGCCCGCGGGCTGGGCGGCCGTGCTCATGATGCGACGTTGGCGGCGATGATCTTCGCGATCATTGCGTCGACTTCATTGTGGGCGGGCTCGAAGGCGCGGGTCGACCAGGCCGGTTCCTTGCGCGCCACCTGCGTGAGCGGGGCGCCATCGTCCTTGCCGACGTCGACTTCCACGTCCATCGACAGGCCCACGCGCAGCGGATGCTGCTTGAGGTCTTCGGGGTCCAGCGTGATGCGCACGGGGACGCGCTGCACCACCTTGATCCAGTTGCCGGTGGCGTTCTGGGCGGGAAGCAGGGCGAAGGCGGCGCCAGTGCCGGCATCCAGCCCGGCAACGGTGCCGTGGTAGGTGACCGAGCTGCCGTACAGATCGGCCACCATCTTGACCGGCTGGCCGATGCGCATCTTGCGCAACTGGCCTTCCTTGAAGTTGGCCTCGACCCAGACCTGGTCCAGCGGCACCACGGTCATCAGCGCGGCGCCGGGGGCGACGCGCTGGCCGACCTGCGCGCTGCGGCGCGCGATCACGCCGCCCACGGGGGCGGGCAGCACGGTGCGCGACTGCGCAAGCCAGGCGTTGCGCAGCTCGGCGGCCGCCTGGCGCACGTCGGGGTGATCGGCCACCGAGGTGCCTTGCGTCAGCGCCTGGTTGGTCGCCAGCTTGGCCTGCGCGGCGGCCAGCGCCGCCTTGGCTTGCGCAACGCCGGACTGCGCGGACTTGAGCGCGACCTCGGCGTGCAGGATTTCCTCGCCGCTGACGCCGCCCGACTTGGCGAGCTGCTGGCGGCGCTTCACGTCGCTCTGCGCGCGGGTCAGTTCAGCCTGGGCGCGCAGGATATCGGCATTGCGCAGGTCGACGTCGGCCGCCAGCGCATCGTTCTGCACGTAGTAGGTCTGTACCTGGCGCACGGTCTGCGCCAGCTTGGCTTGCGCCTGCTGCAGGGCGACGTCGGTGTCGGCGGGGTCGAGGCGGACCAGCGGCTGGCCGGCGGTGACCGTTTCGGTGTCGTCGGCTTCGATGGCCACCACGGTGCCGGGCACCTGCGGCGTGATCTGCACCAGGTTGCCGTGCACGTAGGCATCGTCGGTGCTTTCAAAATGGGCGCCGAACAGCGCCCACCAGATGCCGTAGGCAATGCCGGCAACGATGAAAACGCCGGTCGCCGTCAGCAGGAGGCGTTTACGGGCGGGATGGGTGGTGGGAGTGGCAGCGTTCATGACGTCTGAATCCGGGATCGTTCAATGAATGGAGTTCGGGGCAGGCTCGGCCTGCGCCGCATAGCCGCCGCCCAGGGCGGTGGCAAGGTTGGCGTCGAGCTGATAGGCGCGGATGCGCAGGTCCGTTTCAAGACGGGCCTGCGTCAGCACGCCGGTCTGCGCGATCAGCACGGTGATGTAGTTGCCCATGCCGGCCTTGTAGCGGTCGACGGCCAGGGCGTAGGCGGCCTCGATGGCCTCGCGCGCCTGGCGTTGCTGGGCCTTTTCCTGGTCCAGCAGGCGCAGGCCGTCCAGGGCGTCGGCGACCTGATGCGCGGCGTCCAGCACGGTCTGGTTGTAGTCCGACACCGCCAGGTCCGCATCGGCGCGGCGGCCCGCGAGATTGGCGTTGAGTTCTCCGCCGTGGAAGATGGGCAGCGTGATGGCCGGACCGATGCCGGCCATGCGGGCGTCGGCGCCCAGCAGGTTGCCGGTGCCGATCGCCTGAAAGCCGACGAACGCGGCGAGGTTCACGTTGGGATAGAACTCGGCCTTGGCCGTGTCGATGGCGTGGCGCGCCGCCTCGGCGCGCCAGCGGGCGGCCGTGACGTCGGGCCGGTGACCGAGCAGGTCGAGCGGAACACTGGCCGGGACCGCGCCGGCCGGTGCGGTCAGCGACACCTGAACCAGATCCTGTCCCCGCTGCGGGCCGGCGCCCGCCAAGGCGGCGACCTGGTTACGCAGTTGGGCGAGCGTGGTGTCGGTCTGGGTCAGTTCGACCTTGCCGGAGGCCAGCGACGACTCGGCCTGCTTGACTTCAACCTGCGTGTCCAGCCCGGCCGAGTAGCGGCCCTGGGTCAGCGACAAAACTTCAGCGCGCTGCGCGATCACGCGGTTCAGCACGTCGCGCTGGGCAAACGCGTTCTGCAGGTTCAGGTAGGCGCGCACGGTCGCGCTGGCGAGCAGGTTGCGCGCGGCTTGCGCGTCGGCGCTGGCGGCTTCCTGTTGCGACACGGCGGACTGCAGGCGCGAACGGTTCTTGCCCCAGAAATCAAGCTCGTAGCTGAAGTCCAGCGCCAGCCGGTTGTCGCTGACGACGGAGCCGCCCAGCGGCGCCGGGTAGATGTAGTCCTTGGACAGGTGCTCGCGATTGAGGGTATAGCCCGCGTCCACGCGCGGCAGCAGCGGCGCGCGCGCGATGCCGACGGCGGCGTTGGCCTTGGCCAGGCGCGCCTGCGCGGCGCTCATCGAGGGACTGTTGGCCAGCGCTTCTGTCATCAGTGCGTTGAGCTGCGGGTCGCCGTAGCGTTCCCACCATTGGGCGGCGGGCCATTCGGTGGCTTGACCGGTCAGCCCGAGCTTGGCGGCATCAAGCGCGGCGACGGGCTTGGGCGCCGGCTCCATCAGCGCGCAACCGGCGAGGGCGAGCACCAATGCGGTAGATAAAAGGCGTTTCATCCTGACTGTTAGCTGAAAGTAATTGATTAATCTGTATTTGCCTAGGCAACGATTATGCCAAATAAATACCCCGGCTCCAGCACGGGGCGTGGGGTCAGCGGTCGGCCGGGGAGCCGGACGCGGACCCGTTTGCGATCATTCGTCGCATGAAGTGCATGAGCTGCTTGACCTCGTCGGTCGAAAAGCCGCGCAGGTGATGATTGAGCGCGCGGGCAATGTTGGCGGGGATTTCGCGGGCCTTGGCCTCGCCCAGTTCGGTGAGCTCGATCTTGACGACGCGGCGGTCTTCCTGGCTGCGGTTCCGGCGCAGGAGGCCCTTGGCTTCCAGGCGGTCCAGCGCACGCGTCATGGCGCCGGTGTCCATGTCGTTGAGCCGTGCCAGTTCGGCGGGCGTATCGGCACGGCCCAGAAACACCATGGCCAGCGGACGCCATTGCATGGCGGTGAGGTCAAGCGGCGCCATCTCCTGGTCCAGCATGCGGTTCAGGGAGTGATAAGCCAGCTTGATGAGATAGCCCGCGTTGTCTTCGGCCATGCAACGGGTGTCGTTGCGGTAATGGACCGGGGTGTCGGGCGACTCGGAGGATACGGGCGTGGGCAGGGAAGGCGCGGCAGTCATGCGGCGCATTTTACTGCCTAGTCAGTTATTGTCAAGGCTGTATCTTTGCCGCGGGTTCGGCCGCCGGCGCCTGCTTGCGCAGACCGGACCAGACGATGGCGGCCACGATCAGCGCAGCGCCGGCCAGCATGCGCGGCGTCGGCTCCTGGCTGAACAGCACCCAGGCGAAGGCAATGGCATAGACCGGTTCCAGCGCAATCACCAGCCCCGCGCTGCGGGCGTTCAGCCGGGTCAGGCTGGAGACGAACAGGTAATGGGACAGCCCGGTGCAGAAGACGCCCAGCAACGCCAGCCAGAACCAGTCCAGCGCGGGCAGCGCAGGCAGTTGGCCGATCGCGAAGGGCACCATCACCAGCGCCACCACCACGTTCTGCCAGCAGGCTACCTGCATCGGATCCATGCCGGAGGCCGAGCGGCGGTTGCTCAAGGCCAGCAGCGCAAAGCTCAGGCCGGACAGCAGGCCCCACGCGAGTCCGATGGTGCCCTGGTCGGCCAGGTTGAACGAAGGCGTGACGAGCACCAGGCCGGCGGTCACCAGGCCCAGCAGCAGCCATTCGGCAAGACGGACGCGCTCGCGGAAGATGAGGCCTTCGAACAGGGTGATAAAGGCGGGAAAACTGGCAAAGCCGAGCGTCGCGATGGCAATGCCGCCCACCTTCACGGAAATGAAGAACGTGACCCAGTGCGCCGCGAGCAGCGCGCCCGCGAGGACCAGCACGAACAGCTGCGCCGGGGTCAGCACGCCCAGCAGCGGCTTGCGGCGCATGCGCGCGAAGATGCCCAGCGCCACGACCGCGAACAGCGCCCGTCCCAGCGTGATGACGGCGGCGCTGGCCTGGATCAGTTCGCCGAACACGCCGGTCAGGCCGAATAGCACGGCGGCAATATGGATATAAGTAAGGGCGCGGTGTCGGGTCATGCTGCGAAGGAGGCGGTCTGCATCAGAGAAGGCGTGCAATTATTTTTGCGGTGAACTTAAAATCATCGCATGAATCGTATTGCCAAGCTTACGGCGCTCCCGCTGGCCTCCAGCCGCGCCGCCGGGATCGCCATGGCGGTGCTTGGCGCCATCCTCTTTTCCGCCAAGGCCATCGTCGTCAAGTTCACCTACCGCTACGGAATCGACGCGGTCACGCTGATCGCGTTTCGGATGCTGTTCGCGATGCCGTTCTTCGCGGTGGTGGCGTGGCGCCAGTCGCGCCGCGCGGCGCGGGGCGAGATCGTGGTGATGACCACCAAGGAACGCCTGCAGGTGTGCGTGCTTGGTCTTCTGGGCTATTACCTGTCCAGCTTCCTCGACTTCCTGGGGTTGCGCTACATCACCGCCAGCCTCGAACGCCTGATCCTGTTTCTGTCTCCCTCGCTCGTCGTGCTGCTGTCGGCCCTTTGGTTCAAGCGGCCGATCGAGCGCCGGCAATGGCTGGCCATGGTGCTGTCGTACGCCGGCGTGGTGCTGGTGTTTGCGCACGACCTGTCCTTCGGCGGGGGCGGCGAGGTGCTGTTAGGGTCTTTGTTCGTTTTCGGCTCGGCTGCAAGCTATTCTGTGTACCTGATTTGCTCCGGGGAACTGATCAAGCGGATCGGCCCGACGCGGCTGGTGGCGTATGCCATGCTGGTGTCGTGCGTGGCCTGCATCATCCAGTTCTTTGTCGTGCACCCGCCGTCGATGCTGATCCAGCCCGCGGCGGTCTATGGCTATTCCATCATTCACGCCACGCTGAACACGGTGGTGCCGGTATTCATGCTGATGTGGGCAGTGTCGCTGATCGGCGCACCCACTGCTTCGCTGCTGGGCATGGTGGGACCGGTGTCGGTGCTGTTCCTGGCCTCGTGGTTCCTGGACGAGCCCATCACCGTGTGGCAGATGGGCGGAACCGTCCTGGTGCTGGCGGGGGTGTTTGCGTTGATGGGGGGCGGCGCCATGCGCACGCCGCCCGCGCAGGACGACAGGCAGTCCACGCGGTGAAGTCTGCATTTTTGGTCAATTCGCATTATTTCCAATGAAAGGAGGCCAGCATGGCCAGCAATCTCGTCAAGGCAATTCGTATCGAGCAGCACGGTGGTCCTGAAGTTTTGAAGCTGGTTGAGGTGGAAGTGCCCCCGCCGGCCGCCAACGAAGTCACGATCGAGCAGCACGCCGCCGGTCTGAACTTCATCGATATCTATTTCCGCACGGGCTTGTATCCGCATCCGCTGCCGCACGGCCTGGGTTTCGAGGGCGCTGGCGTGGTGACCGCTGTGGGCGCCGACGTCAAGCACCTGAAGAAGGGCGACCGCGTGGCCTACGGCCAGAGCCCCATCGGCGCCTATGCCAAGGCTCGCAACGTGCCGGCCCTGCAGGTCGTCAAGGTGCCCAAGGGCATTGAATTCGACGAAGCGGCCGCGTTGATGCTCAAGGGCCTGACGGTGCAGTACCTGTTCCGCCAGACGTACCGCCTGCAGGGCGGCGAGACCATCCTGTTCCATGCCGCGGCTGGCGGTGTCGGGCTGATCGCTTGCCAATGGGCCAAGGCGCTCGGCGTCAAGTTGATCGGCACGGTCTCCAGCCCGGAAAAGGCGGAACTGGCGCGCGAGAACGGCGCCTGGGAAACCATTGATTATTCGCGTGAAAACGTGGTCGAGCGCGTGCTGGAACTGACGGGCGGCAAGAAGGTGCCCGTGGTGTATGACGGCGTGGGCAAGGACACGTGGGAAACCTCGCTGGACTGCATCGAGCCGCGCGGTTTGATGGTCAGCTTCGGCAACGCCTCGGGTCCCGTGGCAGGCGTGAACCTGGCCGTCCTGAACCAGAAGGGCAGCCTGTACGTGACGCGCCCCTCGCTGGGCATCCACGTGAACACGCTGGAAAAGCTGCAGTCGGCCTCCGAAGAACTGTTCGACCTGGTGCTCAAGAAGAAGATCAAGGTCCGCATCGACCAGCGCTACACGCTGGAGCAGGCGGGCGAGGCGCAGACGGCGCTGGCTTCGCGCAAGACGACGGGCGCGACGGTGCTGACGCTGGACTGATCGCAACACAAAGCATTGCGGCGCCCCGTGGGGCGCCGCAGCGGGCCTGGAGGACGCGCGATGCGCCGACTGCCAGGCTTTTTTATGGGCGGTGCGGAGCGCACCGCCCGCTGATCAGAGATTTTCTTCGTTGATCAGGTCTTCCTTGCCGTAGAACTTGACGCCGATGTGAATGCGTTCCCGGCCCTGCGAGCGGCGATGGCGGTTGGTATCGCGCAGCGAGTAGACGCAGCCGCAGTATTCCTGCTGGTAGAAGTTCTCGCGCTTGCTGATTTCGATCATGCGCGCCGAACCGCCGCCCTTGCGCCAGTTGTAGGTCCAGTAGATCAGGTCGTCGTAGCGCGCGGCGGCGCGTTCGCCGCAGCCGTTGATCTGGTTCATGTCCTTCCAGCGCGAGATCCCGAGCGAGCTGGTGATGGTGTCAAAGCCATGCTCGTGCGCGTAAAGCGCGGTGCGCTCGAAGCGCATGTCGAAGCAGGCCGTGCAGCGCTCGCCGCGTTCGGGCGCGTTTTCCATGCCCTTGACGCGCTCGAACCAGTTGTCCATGTCGTAGTCGGCGTCGATGAATTCGATGCCGTGCTGCTCGGCGAAGCGGATGTTCTCCTGCTTGCGGATTTCGTACTCTTTGACCGGATGGATGTTCGGATTGTAGAAGTAGATCGCGTAATCGATCCCGGAGGCCGTCATGGCCTCCATGACCTCGCCGGAACAGGGCGCGCAACACGAATGCATCAGCACCTTGCTGCGGCCGGCGGGCAGGTCGAGTTTGGGGCGGACGAGTTCAGACATGGCGGTCAGGCAAAAGCGGAAAAACCCTTATTTTACGACGAGTTGCCATCAGCCCAGCACCGTTGTCCAGAGCTCGCGGACTGCGGCCCGTTCTGACTGCAGCTGGTCGGGCGCCACGCGGGCCTTTTCCACGCCCTGAAGACGCAATTGGTGCTGGACGCGCCGCAGCGTGCGGTAGGCGTCGCCCGACCGCGCCGCCAGGTCCGGCGGGATCAGCCCGGCCTCGCCGGCCAGGCGCAACAGCGCGATGTTGCCCAGGTTGCGCACCAGCACCGGATGCGTGCCCGCGTGGCACAGCACCAGGTACTGCGTCACGAATTCCACGTCGACCATGCCGCCGCGATCGTGCTTCAGATCGAAGCGGTCGGTGGTGTTGGGATGGCCAGCGTTGATCTTTTCGCGCATCGCCAGCACCTCGTTGCGCAACGCGGCCGTGTCGCGCGGCGCCACCAGGATGTCCTCGCGGATCTTCTCAAAGCGCTCGCCAAGGTTGGCGTCGCCCGCCGCGAAACGCGCCCGGGTCAGCGCCTGGTGTTCCCACGCCCAGGCGTGCTTGTGCTGGTATTGCTCGAAGGCCTCCAGCGAGACCGCCAGCAACCCCGCGTCGCCGTCGGGCCGCAGGCGCAGGTCGGTTTCGTACAGCCGGCCCGAGGACGTCATGGTCGACAGCCAGGACGACATGCGCCGGCCCAGCTTGGCGTAGACCTCCGCCGCGTCGTCGCGCGGGTCGTCGAACAGGAACACCAGGTCAAGATCGGACGCATAGCCCAGTTCCTTGCCGCCCAGCTTGCCGTACGCGATGACGGCAAAGTGCGGCTCGGCGCCCGGGACCTTGTTCACGAGCGGCCAGGCGCGACGGATGGTTTCGGTAAGCAGCAGGTCGGCCAGCGCGGACAATTGGTCGGCCAGCTTTTCGACGGTGAGCTCGCCCTCCAGATCCTGCGCCAGCAATTGGAAGCTGGCCTGGCGCTGCACGTCGCGCATCAGGTTCATCTGGCGTTCGACGTCCGGATCGCCGTCCGGCAGGCGGCAGGCGTCCATATCTGCGGTGAGCTGCCGGGCAATCTGGCCGAAGTCGAGCGGCTCGAAGAGCGTGCGCCAGTCGATCAGGCTGTCGAGCAGCAGCGGATGCTGCGTCAGGTACTGCGCGGCCCACGGACTGGCGGCCACCATGCGCGCCACGCGCGCCAGCGTGTCCGGGTACTCGGCAAGCAAGGCAAGGTACGCGCTGCGTTGCGCAATCTTTTCGATCAGGTCGAAGAGGCGCACCGCCGCTTCATGCGGCGCCGGCGTCTGCAGCGCGGCGCGCAGGGCGGCCGGCAGCAGAACCTCCATACGGCGGCGGCTGCTTTCTGGCAGGCTGCGCACGCGATGGCTGCCCGATAGCGTCTCGGCGCGGCGCAGCAGATCGTCTGCATCGTTGCCGAACGCCTGGCGGATCTGCTCGCTCAGTTCGCATTCGCTGTCAGGCTCGGGCTGGCTGGACGGCGTGGCGTCTGCGGTGGCGTCCGGGGCGGTGGCGGGTGCGGCTTCTTCCTCGCCCATGCCGACCATGCGGAATACGTTGCGGAAGGTCTGCGACACGAACTCGCGGTGTGCCGCCAAGGTGCTTTCAAAGTCTTCGGCCGTCATCCCCAGCGCCGCGGCCAGGGCGGCGCGCAGGTCGGGGTCGCCGGGCAAGAGGTGGGTCTGCTCGTCTTCGCGGTACTGCAGCGCATGCTCGGTGCGGCGCAGGAAACGATAGGCCTCTTCCAGGCGGCGGGCATCGTCCTCGGGGATCAAACCCGCCATGCACTCGGCATGCAGCGCTTCCAGCAGCCCCCGCTTTTGCAGCGCCGGCATGCGGCCGCCGCGAATCAATTGCGCAAGCTGCACCACGAACTCGATCTCGCGGATGCCGCCGTCGCCCAGCTTGATGTTGTTGGCGCTGTCGATGCCATTGCGCGCCGACGCGCGGCGCTGCCAGTCCTGGCGGATGCGCTCGCGCAGCGCGCGCAGCGCGGCCAGCGCGTCAAAATCGAAATACTTGCGGTAGACGAAGGGCACGCGCAGGCTTTCCAGTTGCCGGGCCTGCGCGGCGCTGTCGCTGTCTTCGAACGCCTGCGCGGGCATCAGCCGCGCTTTCAGCCAGGCATAGCGCTCCCATTCGCGGCCCTGGCCGATCAGGTAGTGCTCCAGGGCATCCAGGCTCCAGGCCAGCGGACCGGCGTCGCCGTCCGGGCGCAGGCGCAGGTCGGTGCGGAACACCTGGCCGTTGGCGTCCACCTCGGACAGGACCGGCATCATGCGGCGGGTCAGGCGCCCGTAGAACTCGTGATGGCTGATGCGGCGCGGGCCGTCGGTTTCGCCTTCTTCGCCGTACAGCATGATGAGGTCGATGTCGGACGAAACGTTGAGCTCGCAGCCACCCAGCTTGCCCATGCCGACGATCAGCATCTCCTGCGGTTTGCCGGTGGTCGGGTCGCGCGGCATGCCGTGCACGGCCGACAGTTCCGCCGCCACGCTGCGGTAGGCGGCAGCCACTGCCATGTCCGCCAGCGTGGTCATGGCGCCCACCACCTCTTCAAGCGGCGCTTGCCCGGTCAGGTCGCGCACGATCAGCACGCTGAAGACGCGTTCGCGCAGCTTTCGCAGCACCATGCGGCAGACGTCCACCGGCAAGGCGGCGGAGGCGGCCGAGGCGGGGCCGGCCAGTTCGTTCTGCCATTGCGCCATCAGGTCGGGTGTCACGGGGTGTTTCACGGCCTCGTCCAACCAGGCGGCCAGGTCCGGGTGGGCGTCCAGGCGGCGGCGCAGATGGCCGGACCAGGCGAGGGCGGGAGCGATCAAGGATGGTTTCGACATGGTGCAAAGGGCGGCAGACGGATGGACGTGTTTCAGGTATAAGTGGGGACGATACTGCAAGACATCTCCTCCTGCCCACTGATCCGTGTCTGTTCCAAAAAAAGTGCTCCGCAGCCTGTTCTGGGCCGCGCTGACCGTCTATGGCGTCGTCGCCATCGGGTTTCTGGGCGTGCGCTACTGGGTCCTCCCGCGGGTGGATCAGTGGCGCCCTCAGATCGAAGCCTACGCCAGCCAGGCGTTGGGCGCCCGCGTTACGATCGGCGCGATCAAGGCGAACTGGCAAGGGCTCAATCCCAGGCTCGATCTCGCTGCCGTCCAGGTCTACGACGACGACGCCGATCCGGTATTGAGCCTGCCGTCCGTGTCCGCGGTCGTGGCATGGCGCAGCCTGCTGTCGCTGTCGCCCACGCTGGTGCGGCTGCGGCTGGAAAAGCCGGAACTCACGCTGCGGCGGGACGCGTCCAATCATCTGTGGGTCGCCGGTCAGGACATCGACCTGAATGCGAGCGACCATGCCTCCGACCTCAATCATCCGGGCCTGCGCTGGCTGGCGGCGCAGCGCGAGCTGCTGGTCAGCGACGCCACGCTGCGCTGGCAGGACGAATTGCGCCAGGCGCCGGAACTGACACTGGAAGGCGTCGACTTCCTGGTGCGCAATGGCAGCCTGTCGCACCGGTTCGTGCTGCAGGCCTCCGCAGGGCCCGCGCTGGCGCATAAGCTGGAACTGCGCGGGGAATTCAACCGTGGACTGTTTGGCGTCGACGCCAAAAAGCCCGCCAACTGGAGCGGCCAGATTTTTGCGCAGGCCGACGACGTGGAGCCGCAGGCCTGGGCGCCGTGGATCGACGTGCCCGCGGTCGCCGGCCGGCTGGCGGCTCGGGCGTGGTGGCAATTGGATCACGGCAAGTTCACCGAACTGACCAGCGATGTCGCCGTGCGCGGCGTGTCCTGGATTGCGGCGCCGGACGGCCCAGCTGTCCAGAGCGGCTCGGGGCAGTTGCGCTTTTCCCTGTGGCCTGGCGATTACGTGAAGATCGAAGGCGTGCCGCTGGGGCGCAGCAAGGGCGCGCCTGACGTGGCCGTCAAGGGCGCGGTGCATCAACTGCGCGTGACGCTGCCCGGCGTCTTCGAGACGCCGACGCTACGGGCCGACGACCTGGAGCTCGATGCCCAGGTCAAGGGGCCGGATCCGGCGCATTGGTTCGTCGACGTGGCGCAGTTGCGCCTTGCCAATGAAGACCTGGAAGCACGCCTGCAAGGCCAATGGCGGCCCGAAGGCAAGACCGCGGCGGGCAGCGTTGACGTGCGCGGCACGATGGTCCGCGGGTCGATGTCGGCCATTCACCGGTATCTGCCGCTCGAGGTGAATGCGGACGCCCGTGAATGGCTGGCGACCGGCCTGCCCGCCGGGCAGATGCATTCGGCGGCCATCACGCTCAAGGGCGATCTGGACGACTTTCCGTATGGCGCACCGGGCTCGACCGGCGAGTTCGTCATCGCCGGCAACTATTCCGGCGCCAAGGTCGATTACGCGCCGGCGCGCAAACACCACAAGGGCTGGCCGATGCTGGAAAACCTGTCGGGCAGTTTTCGCATCGACAAGGTGAGCCTCGCGCTGGATAGCGCCGGCGGCGCTGTGGCCCATACCGGGCAGGGACATACCGTCACGCTGGGCAAGGTGAAAGCCGCCATTCCGAACATGGAGCACGACTCACAGCTTCGCGTCACCGGCGACACCTCCGGGCCGGTGGCGGCGTACCTGGCGCTGGCGGCGAATTCTCCGCTGGGCGAGCTGCTGGACGGGGCGCTGGACGAGGCGCACGGCACCGGCGACTGGCGCATGCCGCTCGATCTGACCGTGCCGCTGCTCAACACCGATGACACGCAAGTGGTGGGGCGCATCAAGTTCTCGGACAATTCGTTCAGCTTCATGCCCGAGATTCCGGTGCTCAGCCAGATCCACGGTGATCTGGAATTCTCGGAAAAAGGCGTGCAGACCAAGGGCATCCGCGCGCAGTTCCTGGGCGGCCCCGTCAACATCTACGGCACGCTGGCGCAAGGCACGGACGCGCTGCGTTTTGACGGCACGCTATCGGGGCCCGGCCTGTCGCAGTTGAGCCGCGCGCCGTCGATGTCGCGCTTTACCGGCCGTGCGGCGTACAAGGGCCGGCTGATCTACCTGAAGGGCGGTGCGATCGACATCTCGGCCGAGTCCGACCTGGTCGGCATGGCGATCGACATGCCCGCGCCGGCCGGCAAGCCCGCCAAGTCCGCGCAGTTGTTGAAGCTGCAATGGTCGCCGGCACAGGACCGCGGCGCGCGCGACCGGCGCTGGCTCACGGCCAGCCTGGGCGACAACGTGAATGCGCTGTTCGAGCGGGACCCGGCCGATGGCTCCTCGTCGTATTTTTCGCGCGGGGCGCTGGGCGTCGGGCGGCCAGCCAGCCTGCCGGAACGCGGGCTGAGCCTGAACGCCAGCCTGCCCGAGCTGGACATGGACGGCTGGGAAAAGGTTTCGGACGGATTCGACGAGCCGCCCGTCAAGGGCAGGCCGCCCGCCAAGCCTATCCTGCCGCAGCCCGAGCGCATCAGCCTGGCGGCCAGCGTGCTGCACGCCAGCGGTTTCACCTTCAATGACCTGACGCTGTACGCCACGCGTCCCGCGCCGGCGCGCTGGCGCGTCGAACTGGAATCGCGGCAGGCGGCGGGCACGCTGGAGTGGCGTGAGGCGCAGGGCGCCATCGCCGGCCAGATCACCGCTCGCCTGAAACATCTGTCGATCGCGGGCGAGGGCGACGCCAATCAGGCCGACAAGGCGCTGGCGTCCGGCAACGACCTGTCCGACATCCCCGCCATCGACCTGCAAGCCAACCAGTTCATGCTGTACGGCAAGAACCTGGGGGCGCTTCAGGTCACGGGCACCAATCTGGAACGCGGACGGCAGTGGCGGCTGGACAAGCTGTCCATCACCAACGATTCGGCGGCCCTGAACGCCACGGGGAGCTGGGGGCTGGAAGGTCCCAACCGCGGCCTGACCGTCGACGCGTTGCTGAAGCTGGAAAACGTCGGTGACTTCATGGGCCGGATCGGCTTCGAGAACGTGGTGTCCAACGGCAAGGGAACGATCCAGGGCAAGGCGACCTGGCGCAATCTGCCGTGGACACACAACATTGCCGACGTGGTGGGGGACGTGGTGGTCAGCCTGGACAACGGCCGCTTCATGCACGTGAATTCCCGCACCGCGCGCCTCTTGGAGTTGCTGTCGCTGCAATCGCTGCAGCGGTTGGCACGGCTGGACGTCAATCCCACCAACCTGCTGCGCGACGGCTTTCCGTTCGACACCATTCGCGGGAACGTGAAGGTGGCCGACGGCATGCTGACCACCGAAGGCTACAAGATCAACGGGCCGGTCGCGGCCATCGTCCTGGCCGGAGGCGTGAACCTCGTCAAGGAACGCTGGGACATGAAAGCGGTGGTGATTCCGAATCTGGACGCCAGCGGCGCGGCGATGGTTACCGCCCTGGCGGTCAATCCGCTGATCGGCCTGGGCGCTTTTGTCACGCAATGGTTGCTCAAGCAGCCGCTCGCCCGCGCGATGACCATGGAATACGCCGTCACAGGCAGCTGGGACGATCCCAGCATCGAGCCGATCGAAGCCGGCAAGGAACCGGCCAAGCAGACGCCGCGCCCCGCGAATGCCACGCCGCGCCGGATGCCGGAATTCATCGAACATTGAGCCGCCGCCCATAAAAAAAGCCGCCCTTGGCAAGGGCGGCTTTCTTTGGCGCGGACGTTGCGCTTACTTCTTCTTCATCATGTCGAAGAATTCGGCGTTGGTCTTGGTGGCGCGCATCTTGTCCAGGATGAACTCCATGGACTGGACTTCGTCCATGTCGTGAATGAACTTGCGCAGCACCCACACCTTCTGCAGCAGGTCCGGGGCGATCAGCAGCTCTTCGCGGCGGGTGCCCGACTTGTTCAGGTTGATGGACGGGTAGACGCGCTTTTCTGCGAGGCGGCGCTCGAGGTGGACTTCGGAGTTGCCGGTGCCCTTGAATTCTTCATAGATGACTTCATCCATGCGGCTGCCGGTTTCGATCAGCGCGGTGCCCAGGATGGTCAGCGAGCCGCCTTCTTCCAGGTTACGCGCCGCGCCGAAGAAACGCTTGGGGCGTTGCAGGGCGTTGGCGTCCACACCGCCGGTCAGCACCTTGCCGGAAGCCGGCACGACGGTGTTGTAGGCGCGGGCCAGACGGGTGATCGAGTCCAGCAGGATCACGACGTCCTTCTTCATTTCGACCAGGCGCTTGGCCTTTTCGATGACCATTTCGGCCACTTGCACGTGACGCGTGGCGGGTTCGTCGAAGGTCGACGCCACCACTTCACCGCGCACGGTGCGCTGCATTTCGGTCACTTCTTCCGGGCGTTCGTCGACCAGCAGGACGATCATGACCGCATCGGGATAGTTGGTGGTGATGGCATGCGCGATGTGCTGCATCATCACCGTCTTGCCGGACTTGGGGCTGGCGACGATCAGGCCGCGCTGGCCCATGCCGATGGGGGCGAAGACGTCGAGGATCCGGCCGGTGAGGTTTTCCTCGCTCTTGATGTCGCGTTCCAGGCGGATGACGCGATTCGGATGCAGCGGCGTCAGGTTCTCGAACATGATGCGATGCTTGATCGCCTCAGGGGCCACGCCGTTGACCTTGTCCACCTTCACCAGGGCAAAGTAGCGCTCGCCATCCTTGGGGGTGCGCACTTCGCCTTCGATGGAATCGCCGGTGTGCAGATTGAAACGGCGGATCTGCGACGGAGAAATGTAGATGTCGTCGGTGCTGGCCAGATACGAGGTTTCCGGCGAACGCAGGAAACCAAAGCCGTCGGGCAGGACTTCAAGAACGCCGTCGCCGAAGATCTGCTCGCCCTGCTTGGCGCGCCGCTTCATGATGGCGAACATCAGTTCCTGCTTGCGCAGGCGGTTGGCGTTCTCGATTTCCAGGCCAGCGGCCATTTCGAGCAGCTGCGAGACGTGCAGCGCCTTCAGTTCGTTGAGGTGCATCGCGGTGAGTGTTGGGGGAAAAGTAAAGGAGGGTCTGGCGGCGCGCCACGGACGGGCTCGCGCGGTACTGAATGAGCGCCGCCTATGCGGCGGCGCCCTCGTTTACAGCACGCGATTTACAACGCGCCGTCCAGGAATGCGGTGAGTTGCGACTTCGACAGCGCGCCAACTTTGGTGGCGGCAGCCTGGCCGTCTTTAAAGAGCATAAGGGTCGGAATGCCGCGGATGCCGTACTTGGTGGCGGTGCCCTGGTTCTCGTCCACGTTCAGCTTGGCGATCGTCAGACGGCCAGCGTATTCGGTGGCGACTTCTTCCAGGATCGGGGCGATCATCTTGCAGGGGCCACACCAGGCAGCCCAGTAGTCCACCAGCACCGGCTGGCCGGATTTCAACACATCGGCATCGAAGCTGGCGTCACTGACGTTCTTGATTTGGTCGCTCATGATGGTGATTCTCGGTTCGGCAGCAAAAGGCGCGTGAAAACGCGCCTTGCCTTGTTCTTGTTTGTGGAATGGACTCAAGCATACCACTGTCAATAACAACAGGCATACCACTGTTAATAACAACAGGGTTTGCAGGTTTTTGTGTAGGATGTTGCGGCGCAGCTGTCGCGGTCCGGGAAGTCAAAGCCCGGATCGGCGGTTGTGACTGTCATCATCCTACCGAAATCGGACCTGGTCAGGTCGTGCGCATCCCACCCGGAGCCGCGCAGAATCTAGGCTTATCCGTAAAATGTCGGTTTTTTTCCACAGATGTTGGGGATAACTTGGCCACTCCACGTTACAACGAGGCGTCCATCCGCGTCCTGAAGGGGCTGGAACCCGTGCGGCAGCGCCCGGGCATGTACACCCGCACCGAAAACCCCCTGCACGTCGTGCAGGAGGTCATTGATAACGCCGCAGACGAGGCCCTGGCCGGCTACGGCAAACAGATCCAGGTCACGCTGCATGCAGATGGCAGCGTCTCCGTTGAGGACGACGGCCGCGGCATTCCCGTCGGCCTGCACCCCGAAGAAAACGCGCCCGTGGTCGAACTCGTGTTCACGCGCCTGCATGCGGGCGGCAAGTTCGACAAGGCGGGCGGCGGCGCTTACGCCTTTTCGGGCGGCCTGCACGGCGTCGGCGTGTCCGTCACCAATGCGCTCGCCACCCGCCTGGAAGTCATCGTCTGGCGCGACAACGCCGTGAGCCGTCTGGTGTTCAAGGGCGGCGACGTCGCCGAACCCCTGGCGCCCTACGATCAGGGCGGCCGCAAGAAGTCCGGCACACGCGTGCGCGTCTGGCCGGACGCCAAATACTTCGACAGCCCTAATATCCCGCTGGGCGAGCTGACGCATCTGCTGCGCAGCAAGGCCGTGCTGCTGCCGGGCGTGAAGGTCACGCTCGTCAACGAGAAAACCAACGACACCAAGACCTGGCAGTATCAGGACGGCCTGCGCGGCTACCTGGCCGAGGCCCTGGCGGGCGCCGAACTGATGGTGCCGTTCTTCGAAGGCGAACAGTACGCGGGCGCCGACCATGAAAACTTCGCCGAAGGCGAGGGCGCCCAATGGGTGGTGGCCTGGACTGACGACGGCAACGCGGTGCGCGAGTCCTACGTCAACCTCATTCCCACGCCGGCCGGCGGCACGCATGAGTCCGGCCTGCGCGAAGGCCTGTTCGGCGCGGTGAAGGGCTTTGCCGAACTGCACAGCCTGCTGCCCAAGGGCGTGAAGCTGCTTCCCGAAGACGTGTTCGCCCGCGCCAGCTTCGTGCTGTCGGCCAAGGTGCTGGACCCGCAATTCCAGGGCCAGATCAAGGAACGCCTGAACAGCCGCGACGCCGTGCGGCTGGTGGGCGGTTTTTCCAAGAGCGCGCTCGACCTCTGGCTGCACAGCAACGTCGAATACGGCAAGAAGCTCGCGGAACTGGCCATCCGGCAGGCGCAGGCTCGCCAGCGTTCGGCCCAGAAGGTCGAAAAGCGCAAGAGTTCCGGCGTGGCGGTGCTGCCCGGCAAACTGACTGACTGCGAGTCCAGCGACGCCACGCGCACTGAAGTGTTCCTGGTCGAGGGCGACTCGGCCGGCGGCTCGGCCAAGATGGGCCGCGACAAGGAATTCCAGGCCATCCTGCCGCTGCGCGGCAAGGTGCTCAATTCCTGGGAAGTCGACCGCGACCGCCTCTTTGCCAACAACGAGATCCACGACATTTCCGTGGCCATCGGCGTCGACCCTCACGGTCCCAACGATACGCCCGACCTGTCCGGCCTGCGCTACGGCCGCATCTGCATCCTGTCGGACGCGGACGTCGACGGCTCGCACATCCAGGTGCTGCTGCTGACGCTGTTCTACCGGCATTTCCCCAAGCTCGTCGAGGCCGGCAACGTGTACGTCGCCAAGCCGCCGCTGTTCCGCCTGGATGTGCCCGCGCAGGGCAAGCGTCCCGCGCGCAAGATCTACTGTCTTGATGAAGGCGAACTTGAAGCCGCGCAGGACAAGCTGCGCAAGGAAGGCGTGCGCGAAGGCGCGTGGGCCGTCAGCCGGTTCAAGGGCCTGGGCGAAATGAACCCCGAGCAACTGTGGGAAACAACCATGAACCCGGACACGCGCCGCCTGCTGCCCGTGGGCTACGGCGACCAGACGCCCGACGACACCACCCGCATGTTCGACATGCTGATGGGCAAGGGCGAGTCCTCGCAACGCCGCGCGTGGATCGAAGAAAAGGGCAACCTGGCGGAGCTTGACATCTGATGACGCCGTCCGCGCCCGGGCAAGCCCGCATGGTCGTCGACCTGACCGCCGACGACTACGCGGATTTTGCCGCCTATGTGTACAAACGGCCGGAACTTCGCCGCCGCCGCTATCGGTCTCATTTGCGCTTCGGCATCCTGATGATCGTCGCGCTGCTTGCGTACCTGATCTGGCAGACCTGGGACGGCAAGGGACCCAATTGGGGCGCGATCCTGCCGGTGTACTTCCAGGGGCTGGCGGTCGGGCTGGGCATCCTCGCGCTGCTGGCCCTGGCCTACGAATACGTGCTGCCCGGACTCGTGCGGATGAACACGCGCCGCATGCTGGCCAAGCAGCCGGACACCCTGTATCTGGGGCGGCACGAACTTGATTTCGGCCCCGACGGCGTCACCGACAGCACCGCCTCTGCTTCCGGGCAGATGGCGTGGACCGACGTGCGGCGGGTCGAAGAAACCCCCGAACATCTCTACGTCATCCTCGGCACCCTGCAGGGCGTGATCATCCCCAAGCGCGGGCAGGACGCCGCCACGCTGCAAGCCGTGCGCGCCCAGATCCGCGCGCACGTTGCCGACACCCAGCTCATGGCCCCGTCCGCCTGAGGCGCATTGACGCCGTTTCGAAGAATTTGTTTACCTGAAACCATCATGACCGACAGCAATCAACCCGGCCTGTTTGACTCCAACCCGCCCGGCGGCGACGGCGACGGTGACGGCAACGCCGCCATCACGCTGGCGCGCTACGCGGAACAGGCCTATCTGGACTACGCGGTTTCCGTGGTGCGCGGCCGCGCGCTGCCCGACGTGGGCGACGGGCAGAAGCCCGTTCAGCGCCGCATCCTGTTTGCGATGCAGGCGATGGGGCTGGGCTTCGGCGCCAAACCCGTCAAATCCGCGCGCGTCGTGGGCGACGTGCTGGGTAAATACCATCCGCATGGCGATCAGGCCGCGTACGACGCCATGGTCCGCATGGCGCAGGACTTCTCGCTGCGCTATCCCTTGATCGACGGCCAGGGCAACTTCGGTTCGCGCGACGGCGATAACGCCGCCGCCATGCGTTACACGGAAGCGCGGCTCACGCCCATTGCCAAGCTGCTGCTCGACGAGCTGGACGAGGGCACCGTCGATTTCGTGCCCAACTACGACGGCAGCCAGCAAGAGCCGCAGATGCTGCCGGCGCGGCTGCCCGTGATGCTGCTGAACGGCGCGTCGGGCATCGCGGTCGGCATGGCCACTGAGATTCCGCCGCACAACCTGCGCGAAGTCGCCCAGGCCTGCGTGGCGCTCATCAAGCAGCCGCAGTTGCCGGACGAGGAGCTGTACGCCATGATCCCCGGCCCGGACTTCGCGGGCGGCGGACAGATCATCACCCCGGCTGCCGATATCGCGCAGATCTACGGAGGGGGCCGCGGCTCGCTCAAGGTGCGCGCGCGCTGGCAGTTTGAAGAACTGGCGCGCGGCCAGTGGCAACTGGTCGTCAACGAGCTGCCCCCGGGCACGTCCGGCCAGAAGGTGCTGGAAGAAATCGAGGAAATCACCAATCCCAAGGTCAAGACGGGCAAGAAGAGCCTGACGCCCGAGCAGACGCAGGCCAAGGCCGTGATGCTGAACCTGCTGGATGCCGTGCGCGACGAATCCGGCAAGGACGCCGCGGTGCGTCTGGTCTTCGAACCCAAGACTTCGCGGGTGGACCGCGACGAGTTTGTCAACACGCTGCTGGCGCAGACCAGCATGGAAGGCAGCGCCAGCGTCAACCTGGTGTGCATCGGCACCGACGGCCGGCCGCGCCAGAAGGGCCTGCGCGACATCCTGGTCGAGTGGCTGGCGTTCCGCACCAACACCGTCGTGCGCCGCACGCGCTTCCGCCTGGATAAGGTCATCGACCGCATCCATGTGCTGGAAGGCCGCATGGTCGTCTACCTGAACGTGGACGAGGTCATCCAGACCATCCGCGAATCCGACGAGCCCCGCGCCGCCCTGATGGAACGCTTCAAGCTGTCCGAGCGCCAGGCCGAAGACATCCTGGAAATGCGCCTGCGCCAATTGGCGCGCCTGGAAGGCTTCAAGATCGAGCAGGAACTGGCCGACAAGCGCAAGGAGCAGATCTCGCTGCAGGAGCTGCTGGACAACCCCACGACGCTCAAGCGCCTGCTGATCAAGGAAATCGAAGCCGACGCCAAGCAATATGGCGACGAGCGCCGCACCCTGATCGAAACCGCCGAGCGCGCCGTGCTGGAAACCAAGGTGCTGGACGAGCCGGTCACCGTGGTCGTGTCGCAGAAGGGCTGGCTGCGCGCGCGTCAGGGCCACGGCCATGACGCTTCGCAATTCGGCTTCAAGCAGGGCGACGACCTGTACGGCGCCTTCGAATGCCGCACCACCGACACGCTGATCGCGGTCGGCGACAACGGGCGGGTCTACTCGGTGCCGGTGTCCGGGCTGCCGTCGGCGCGTGGCGACGGCCAACCGGTCACCACGATGATCGACCTGGAATCCGGCACGCGCATCGTCCATACGATCGCTGCCTCGGCCGACAGCCGCTGGCTGCTGGCCACCCGCGGCGGTTATGGCTTCGCGGCCAAGCTGTCCGACATGGTCAGCCGCCAGCGTGCAGGCAAGCAGTTCATCACGCTGGAAACGGGCGACGAACTGCTGCGTCCGGTGCCGCTGTTTGCAGGCGCCCAGCAACTGGCGCTGCTGTCGCAAAAGGGCAAGTTCCTGGTCTTCGGCCTGGACGAGGTCAAGTCGCTGTCGGGCGGCGGACGCGGCACCATCCTGATGGGACTGGACGGTGCGGACAAGCTCGACCAGACCGTGCCGATCGGCCCGAAGGGCTTGCGCGCCACCGGCATCTATCGCAACAAGATGACCGAGGACATCCTGGCTGGTGCGGACCTGGCCGTCTACGTCGGCAAGCGGGCCCGCAAGGGCCGCGCGCTGGACGTGCGGCCCAAGCAGCCGTTGCTGTCGCCGGTGCTGGGTTGACGCCTGCGCGCCGCCTGACGCCGAACACGCCCGGCGGCGCGCGCCACTTGCGCCGCCGGGTTGCCTTCCAGAGGCCCGCATGAGCATCGACCTCGCCGCCCGGCCGCGCCTTGCGCACGTCGATGCCCTGCGCGGCTTCGCGCTCTTCGGCATCCTGGTCGTCAATATCAACGTCTTCGCCTTTCCGTTCTATGGCGGGGGCGTGCCGGATCCGGTGTATTCCAGCCCCGTGGACGTGACGGTCCGCTGGCTGGTCGCCTGGTTGTTCGAAACCAAGTTCTACCTGCTGTTTTCCTTCCTGTTCGGCTACAGCTTCACGCTGCAGATGTCGGCGGCCGAGCGCGCCGACGCGGCGTTCGCGCCGCGCTTTCTGCGCCGGTTATTGGGACTGGCGGCCTTGGGCATGGCGCACGCCATCCTGTTCTACCAGGGCGACATCCTGGTCACCTACGCCTTGTTGGGTCTTGCGCTGCTGTTGTGCCGGCGCATGGACCCGGGCCGGGCGCTGCGCGTTGCCCTGTGGCTGATCGCGCTGGCGTCGGCGGTGTGGGGGATTCTGGGCGCGTTGAGCTTTCTGGACCCCGTTCCGGCCGGCTACGCGCTGCAGTACAAGGCCGACGCGCTGGCCTCCATCGAGGCGTACCGCGGCACCGTGGGCACCACGATCGCGCAGCACATCAAGGAACTCACCGAAGCCATCTGGTTCACGGTGCTGTTCGTGCAAGGGCCGTTCGTCTTCGCCATGTTCCTGACCGGGTACGCGTTGGGGCGGCGCAATGCGCTGGCGGATCCCTGGCGCTCGCGCCGCGCCCTGGGACTGCTGTGCGCACTGTGCGTCCTGCCCGGACTGGCCGGCGCCGCGGCATATGCCACCAGCGCCTTGCCGCAGGCGCGCGTGATGTGGGAATTGCCGGGCCTGGCCGTGGGCCTGTTCACCGCGCCGCTCCTGAGCCTGTCGTACGGGGCGGCGTTCCTGCTGGCGCTACGCACGGGGCCGGGCGAGCGCCTTGGGGTCTGGCTGGCCCCGGCGGGGCGGATGGCGCTGAGCAACTACCTGATGCAATCGGTGGTCTGCGCGTTTCTCTTCACGGCGTGGGGCCTGCGGCTGTACGCCGCCGTGACGCCCCTGGCTGCGTTGCTGATTGCGGTGGCCATCTTTGCCGCCCAGTTGCCGTTGTCTGCCTGGTGGCTGCGGCATCACGCCTATGGACCCGTGGAATGGTTCCTGCGCGCGCTCACCATCGGCGCGCGCCCGCCCTGGCGGCGGGCGGGCGCAGGCTGATCAGGCGGCGCGGGGCGGAGGATCGCCGCCCGGCGGCTGTTGCGGTGGACGCCTAACCCCGCGTCTACGCGATCGCGGCGTCGATGGCGCCGGTCAGCCGTTCCGTCAGTTGATCCAGTTCGTCGTCGGAAATGATGAAAGGCGGCGCGAGCAGGACGTGATCGCCCTGTCGTCCATCGAGGGTGCCGCCCATCGGATACACCATCAAACCCCGCGCCATCGCCTCGCGCTTGATCCGCGCATGCAGCGTCAATTCGGGATCGAAGGGCTGCTTGCTGACGCGGTCCTGAACCAGCTCCACGCCCATGAAGAGACCCCGGCCGCGGATGTCGCCCACGTGCGGGTGTTCGCCCAGCGCCGCCTGCAGACGCTGCGCCAGGCCTGCGCCCTGAACCCGCACGCGCTCAAGCAGCCCGTCGCGCCGGATCACGTCCTGCACCGCCAGCGAGGCCGCGCACGCCAGCGCGTGGCCAAGATACGTGTGGCCATGCTGGAAAAAGCCGCTGCCTTGCTGCATCGCCTGCACGATGTGCTGTTGCGCCATGACTGCCCCGATGGGCTGATAGCCGCCGCCCAGCCCCTTGGCGATGGTGATGAGATCCGGCGTCACGCCTTCCTGTTCGACGGCGTACAGCGTGCCGGTCCGGCCCATGCCGCACATCACTTCGTCGGCGATGAACAGCACGCCGTGGCGGTCGCAGACCTCGCGGATGCGGCGGAAGTACCCCGGCACGGCGGTCACCGCGCCAGACGTCGCGCCCACCACCGGCTCGGCCACGAATGCCATGACGGAGTCGGGGCCGAGGCGCACGATGGCCGCGTCCAGTTCCTCTGCAAGCCGCTCGCCGTATTGTTCGGCGGTTTCGTCGCTGCGTTGGTCGCGGTAGGCATAGCACGGCGAGACGTGCTCGACCTCGATCAACAGCGGCGCGAACTGTGCGCGCCGCCAGGCATTGCCGCCGACCGCCAGCGCGCCGAGCGTGTTGCCGTGATAGCTCTGCCGCCGCGCGATGATGTGGCGGCGCTGCGGCTGGCCGATTTCGACGAAATATTGGCGCGCCATCTTGAGCGCCGCTTCCACCGCTTCGGACCCGCCCGATACGAAGTACGCATGGGAGGTGCCGGCGGGCGCGTCCGCCACCAGGCGGGCCGCCAGCTTTTCAGCGACGTCGGTGGTGAAGAAGCTGGTGTGGGCATAGGCCAGCGCGTCGATCTGCGCGTGCAGGGCCGCCTGGACCTCTGGATGATTGTGGCCCAGGCAGGACACGGCCGCGCCGCCTGAGCCGTCCAGATATGCGCGGCCCGCGCTGTCATGGATCCAGACGCCCTGGCCGCGCACGGCGACGGGGGGCGTATGGCGAAGGGAGCGATGCAGGATGTGGGTTTGGCTCATGCTGCGGGTTCCTGGGTCAGGTTGAGGGTGGCGTTGGCTCGGGCGCCTCAGCCGTGGCGGCGCGCGGGGGCGCCGGTCCAATAGACGTTGTCAGTGCGCAGGCGCTGCTCGACTTCGGCCAGCCGGTCCAGCACCGCGTCGCCGCCGAGGGCCGTCAGCCGTGCGATCAGGTGTTCGGCCAGCCCGAGCAGACCGGCGGTCGTGTGGAAGAACGAGCCCGGCCCCTGGCGCGCCGGCCTGGCTTGCACGCCATCGCGGTCGGACGGGGCAAAGCGCAGCGTGTGGCGGGCGTCTCCGGCAAGCGGCGACAGCGGGTCGTCGGTCAGCGCCACCACGGCCACGCCGCGCCGCGCGGCCTGGCGCGCCAGATCCACGGTGGCGGCGGGGTAGGGGGCCTGCGAGATGACGATCAGCGCATCGCCCGCGCCCAGGTTGTCGATCTGCTCGGCCGGCGCGCTGCCCAGCCCGTCGATCAGGACACTGTTGCGCCGCACGAGCTGATAGGCGTAGCGCATCTGGAATGCAATGCCGAAGGCCGAGCGCGTGCCCAGGAAACCGACCTGATGCGCGTCCAAAAGGGTTTGCACGGTGGCGTCGAACGTTGCGGGCGGGTTCAGCGCGCAGACCGAGGAAATGGCTTGGACCTGATACCCGGTCAATGCATCGTGGCCGGGTTCGGCGGACGCACCCGCCGCAGCCTGCAGGGCAGCGGCGCGGTCGCGCAGGCCCGGCTCGCCCTGTGCCGCCAGCGCCTGCTGGAACGGCTGGCGGAAATCCTCGTAGCTGCCATAGCCCAATGCGCGAGCCAGGCGCAACATCGTGGCGGGCGCCACGCCGAGCGTCTGCGCCTGCCGGCGCATCGACCAGAGTCCCACCTGCGCGGGATTCGCCACGACCCAGCGCGCCGCCCGCTGCAATTCGGGCGGCAGTTGTTCCAGCTTTGCCTGGAGGGTGGCGAGCAGGGAAGCGGGCAAGGACATGTTGGCAGGACCGGGTAAACGGTAAAAACATATGATAAATAAAACATCATGAACAAAACATATGTTTTTTGTTCGGGCCAGCCAGCAGACGGATGCCGCTCATAGCGCCCGGCATAGCGGAACCAGCGTGCTGACAAGTCCATTCATACTGCGGTCATCCTCGCCAAATCCGCGTTCATTTATTTACATCGTGCCCGGGTTTTTGTTTGACTCAAATAAATCGGGCGCATATGATTCGTGTAGAAATGATTTTGCCCGAACCATCTGTATCCATGACTGACGCCGCGAAAACCGAAACCACTCAGCAGTACGACCTGCGCATTTTGCGAGCCCTGCGCCGCATCACGCGTTCGATCGCGCTGCATTCGCGCCAGTTATCCGCGGTCAGTCACATCACTGCGCCGCAGCTGATGTGCCTGCGCACCGTGATCGCCAACGGTCCGATGACCGCCACCGCGATCAGCCGCGAGATGCACGTCAGCCCCAGCACGGTGGTCGGCATCCTGGATCGCCTGGAAGACAAGGCGCTCATCCGCCGCGAGCGGGGCCGTGAAGACCGCCGCATCGTGTTCGTCACGGCCACCGAGGCGGGACGTGAATTGGCGCAAGGCGCGCCGTCGCCGCTGCAAAAGCATCTGGCTGACGCGCTCAATGCCTTGCCGGAATTGGAACAGGCCACCATCACCCTGTCCCTGGAGCGCATCGTGACGCTCATGGAACAGGACGGTCAGGCCGCAGTCGACACGCATGGAGACGTGTCGTCGCCCATCCTTGAAGTGCCCACGGGCGGGGCACCCCCAGAATCGGGAATCGTTGCATGAAGAAAAACGAACTGGACTCCCCCATACTCTCAAGTGCCGTGGCGCCGGCGGTCAGCGCGCAGACCCATACCATGCGTCTGCCCGACCGCAAAGACGGCGCCGCGATCCACCGCCTCATTTCCGAGTGCCCGCCGCTCGACCTGAATTCCCTCTACGCGTACCTGCTCCTGTGCGAGCACTTCCGCGACACCTGCGTCCTGGCTGAAAGCGCCGGGGGACGCATCAATGGTTTCATCTCCGCATATGTGGACCCGTCCCGCCCCGACGTCCTGTTCGTCTGGCAGGTTGCGGTGCACGCCCGCGCTCGCGGCCAACGCCTTGGCCGCGCCATGCTCCGGGAACTCTTGCAGCGCAAGGGCCTGGCGCATGTCCGCTATCTTGAAACCACGGTGGGGCCTGACAACCAGGCTTCGCGCCGCACCTTCGCCGGCCTGGCCGCCGAAGTAGGCGCCCACGTTTCCGAACAGCCGTTCTTCGACCGGCAACTCTTCGGCGGCGCGGACCATGACGACGAGATGCTGTTAAGGATAGGTCCGTTCGCCTTGCCGTCCCCGTAGGGGCGTCTCAGGCCTGAAGGGCTTATCGAGTTACAGGGATGGTTCTAACTGTCCGGGTGCGCTTGCCGCACCTGGCGGGATCAGGCCGTCCGTCAATTAATGAGTTGAAAAGGGAGGATTAATCATGGACTTGAAGATCTTTGACCGCATGGAGTCTGAAGTGCGGGGCTACATCAGGTCGTTTCCCGTGATATTCAATCAGGCCCGTGGCTCGACGCTCATCGATGAAGATGGCGCCGAATACATCGACTTCTTCAGCGGCGCAGGCACGCTGAACTACGGCCACAACAATCCTGTTCTCAAGGAAAAGCTGCTGGAGTATGTGCAGGCGGACGGCGTCGTCCACGGCCTGGACATGGCCACCAGCGCGAAGAAGCGTTTCCTGGAGACGGTGGATCGCGTGCTGCTCAAGCCGCGCAACTGGCAGTACACGCTGCAATTCACCGGCCCGACCGGCACCAATGCCGTCGAAGCCGCGCTGAAGATCGCGCGCCAGGTCAAGGGCCGTCCCAACGTGATCTCGTTCACGCACGGCTTTCACGGCGTGAGCGGCGGCTCGTTGGCCGCGACGGCCAACATGAAGTTCCGTGACGCCGCCGGCTACGCGCTCGGCAACACGACCTTCATGCCCTACGACGGCTACTTCGGTCCGGACGTGGACACCATGGCGTACATGGAACGCATGCTGGAAGACCCGAGCAGCGGCATGGACAAGCCGGCAGCCGTCATCGTGGAAACGGTGCAAGGCGAAGGCGGCGTCAATGTGGCCACGCTGCGCTGGCTCAAAGAGCTGGAAAAACTGTGCAAGCGCCACGACATGCTGCTGATCGTGGACGACATCCAGGTCGGCTGCGGCCGCACGGGCACGTTCTTCAGCTTCGAAACCGCCGGCATCCGCCCCGACATCATCACGCTGTCCAAGTCGCTATCGGGCTTTGGCCTGCCGATGTCGCTGGTGCTGATGAAGCCCGAACTGGACATCTGGAAGCCCGGCGCGCACAGCGGCACCTTCCGCGGCAACAACCTGGCGTTCGTCACCGCGACGCAGGCGCTGGAAACCTACTGGACCAACGCCGCATTCACGGCCGACATCCAGCGCAAGGAACGCCTGGTCGGCGACTGGCTTGAAAACCTGGTGCACAGCTATCCCAACGCCGGCCTGTCGGCGCGTGGCCGCGGCCTGATCCAGGGCCTCGTGTCCAACGGCAATCCGGCGCTGTCCAACCGCATCGCCCAATGCGCTTTCAAGAAGGGCGTCGTGATCGAAACGTCGGGCGCGCACGATGAAGTGCTGAAGTTGCTGCCCGCGCTGACGATCGAGGAAGACCTGCTGGCCAAGGGCCTGGATCTGATCGAGGCCAGCGTGGCCGAAGCGCTGGCCGATGAGGGGCAGTCTGCCCGCATCCTGAAATTTGGAGGAAAACGTCAATGATCGTACGTAATGTCAAAGATGTGATCGGCACTGCCGACGAAGTCCGCACCGACACCTGGGTCAGCCGCCGCGTGCTGCTGAAGAAGGATGGCATGGGCTTTTCATTCCACGAGACCACCATCTTCCCGGGCGGCCGCACGCACATCCACTACAAGAACCATCTTGAGGCGGTGTGGTGCATCGAGGGCGACGGTTCGATCGAGACCATTGCCGACGGCAAGAAATACGACCTGGGCCCCGGCGTGGTCTACGCGCTGAACGAAAACGACGAGCACTGGCTGTGCGGCGGCAAGGAGCCGCTGCGCGTCATCTGCGTCTTCAATCCGCCGCTGACCGGCCAGGAAGTGCACGACAAGGAAGGTGTCTACGCGCTGCCCGATGCGGTCGCGGCCTGATAAAAGGAGGTTCGCATGATCTCACCCGCGCAGGATCCGTACGCCTCCCGTACGGATCGCAGTTCCGCCATCATTTCCCGCCAGGATCCGGTTGTCTATGAAGACGGCAAGTATGCCAACGCCCTGAGCGAAGAGCAGGTCGGCCAGTACGACCGCAACGGCTTCCTGCTGCTGGAAAACCTGTTCACGGAGGCCGAGGTGCGTGCGCTGTCGGCCGAGGTCGAGCGCATGACGCGTGACCCGTCCATCGTCCGCCGCGAAGAGGCCATCACCGAGCCGGGCAGCAACGCCGTGCGTTCCATCTTCATGGTGCACGTGCTCAATCCGATGCTGGCACGGCTGGTGCGCGATCCGCGCCTGGTCAACGTGGCACGTCAGATTCTCGGCTCCGAGGTCTACATCCACCAGTCGCGTGCCAATATGAAGCCGGGCTTCAAGGGCAAGGAGTTCTACTGGCACTCCGACTTTGAAACCTGGCACGTCGAAGACGGCATGCCGTCGATGCGTGCGCTCAGCTGCTCGGTGCTGCTGACCGACAACAACGAGTGCAACGGCCCGCTGATGCTGGTGCCCGGCTCGCATCGGCAGTTCATCTCGTGCGTCGGCGAGACGCCGAATGAGCACTACAAACAGTCGCTGAAGAAGCAGGAATACGGTGTGCCGGATCCTGTCAGCCTGCAATTGCTGGTGGAGCAGGGCGGCATCAGCACGATGACGGCCAAGGCCGGCTCCGTGGTGTTCTTCGACTGCAACACGATGCACGGCTCGAACAGCAACATTTCGCCGTGGCCCCGCGCCAATGTCTTCATGGTCTACAACAGCATGGAGAACACCCTGAACCCGCCCAAGTACGGGCTGACCCCGCGTCCCGAGCACATCGCGACGCGCAAGGGATTCAAGGCGGTCACGCCGCTGGACACCTTGAAGCTGGTCGGCGGCTGAGCGACCGCCACCTCATCTGGCCCGGGCTAGTCCCGGGCTTTTTTGTCTCTTTCGGGCGGTCCGGCGCGCCGCATTTCTTGTATTCTCTGCGGCATTCGCCACTCGTTGAGCCATCGCCGCCATGTCCGCCCGCATCCTCAGCCTGCATATCTACCCCGTCAAATCCTGCGCGGGCATCGATCTGACCGAATCTCCCATCGATCGCGCGGGCCTTGCGCATGACCGGCGCTGGATGGTGGTGGACGCCGCGGGCCAGTTCATGACGCAACGGCAATGGCCGGCCATGGCGCTCATCCGCACGGCGCTCACTGCTGACGCGCTGCGGCTGTCGGCGCCTGGCATGGCTGACCTGGATATCGCGTTGGACGGATCGGGTCTGCACGGCGAGGCCCTCACGGTCGGCGTCTGGGCCGACACCACCATGGCCCGGCGCGAAAGCGAAGCCGCCGCCCAATGGCTGACCCAGTTCCTGCAAACGCCGTGCGGCCTGCTCAAGGTGGACGCCGCGGCGCGCCGCGACGCCAAGCCCGACTGGGTGTCGCGCTGGGTCGATGCGCACCCGGACCTGGCCGACGCCTTTGTGGGCGAGCACTGCTTCGGATTTGCCGACGGGTTCCCGCTGCTGATCGCCAATCAGGCGTCGCTGGACGACCTGAATGCCCGGCTGCAGGCCAAGGGCGCCGACCCCGTGCCCATGGACCGGTTCCGTCCCAATATCGTGGTCGAGGGCGAATGGGAAGCCTTCGAGGAAGACCACACCGCCATGATTTCGGCGGCCGGGGTGCGGATGGCGTTCGTCAAGCCGTGCACGCGTTGCTCGATTCCGGACATCGATCAGCGCACGGCCAAGCAGTACGAGGAACCGGGCCGTACGCTGGCGGGTTACCGCAATCTGGACATCGGCGTGGTGTTCGGCCAGAACGCCATCCTGGATGCGCCGGCGGGGGCGCGGCTCAAGGTGGGCGACGCCGTCGAGATCGAACTGGATTTCTGACGCGCCGCCCTAACGGGGCTGGGGTCTCATTTGGCCCCTAAGCCTTAAGCCCAGCCCGGCCGGAGCCTTACGGCGTGGAAAGCTTCAGGCCCACGAGGCCCAGCACGATCAACGCGACGCTGGCGATTCGCAGCCAGCTCGCCGATTCCCCGAACAGCACGATGCCGGCCACAAAGGCGCCAATCGTGCCGATGCCCACCCACACGGCGTAGGCCGTGCCCAGCGGCAGGGTTTTCATGGCCAGGGCCAGCAGCCAGAAACTGACCAGCATGCCGCCCACCGTAACGATGGAGGGGCCAAGCCGGGTGAATCCGTGCGTGTATTTCAGGCCGACGGCCCAGACGATTTCAAATAGGCCAGCCAATACCAGGATGATCCAGGTCATTCACGACTCCCATGTTGCGTTGCCGGCAAGGCGCCGGCATAAATGGGGTCGTCCCCGGAAAACGCGCCAGCCGTTTGACTGTGCGCAGCAACGGGCCGTCCCGCTGCGGCAAAAATTATAGAATACCGGCTTTCGACGGCAAATCCGGATGCCGGGCATCAACCATGCAACACTTCGCGGTCCGGGCCGCGAAACCAGGAATTTTTTATGCAACGCATCATGCTGCGGGCAAAGCTGCACCGCGTCACGGTCACCGAAGCCGACCTTCACTACGAAGGATCTTGCGGCATCGACGAAGACCTCCTCGACGCTGCCGGCATGCGCGAGTTCGAACGCATCGAACTCTACAACGTGACTAACGGTGAACGCTTCGACACCTACATCATCAAGGCGGCCCGCGGCAGCGGCGCCATCTCGCTGAACGGCGCGGCTGCGCGCCGGGCCCAGGTGGGCGACCTGCTCATCATCTGCACGTACGGTCCGATGTCCGAAGAAGATTCGGCCAAGCACAAGCCCCAGGTGGTGCTCGTGGACGACGCCAACCGCGTCAAGGAAATCCGCAAGTTCCCGGCATGACGCCGGGCCGGGCGGAGCGCCTTCCCGGCACAGCCGGATAGCGCTTCGTCGCCTCTGAACCGTTTCATCATGAGCTTCCAGGTCATCATCCAACCCAGCAAGCATCAATTCCCGGTCGAGCCCGGCCAGACCGTGCTCGACGCCGCGTTGGCGGCGGGCATCGTCCTGCCTTACAGCTGTCGCAACGGCGCGTGCTCCACCTGCAAGGGCAAAGTGGTGTCCGGGGAGTTCGACGCCGGCCAGTACCCCGCGCAGATCCTGTCGCCGGAAGAACTGGCCGACGGCTACACGCTGTTCTGCCAGGCCCGGCCGGAATCCGACCTCGTGGTCGAATCCACCGAGGTCCGGCTGGCCAGCGACATCCAGATTCGCAAGCTGCCGTCGCGCGTCCAGACCATGGAACGCGTCGCGCCGGACGTCACGGTCCTCAAGCTGCAATTGCCGGCTTCCGAACAGTTCCGCTATTACGCGGGCCAGTACGTCGAAATCATCCTGAAGGACGGCCGCCGCCGCAGCTATTCGATGGCTGGCGCGCCGCACACCGGCAGCCCGCTGGAACTGCACATCCGGCACATGCCGGGAGGACTCTTCACCGATCACGTGTTCGGCGCCGGCGACACGCAGATGAAGGAACGCGAGATCCTGCGCCTGGAAGGGCCCTTCGGATCGTTCTTCCTGCGCGAAGACAGCGACAAGCCGATCGTTCTGCTGGCCAGCGGCACGGGCTTCGCGCCCGTCAAGGCGATCGTCGAACACATGATCCACAAGAACATCAACCGCCCGGTCGCGCTGTACTGGGGCGGCCGCCGTCCGCAAGACCTTTACATGGACGCGCTGGCGCAGTCGTGGTCCGCGCAACTGCCGAACTTCCGCTACGTGCCGGTGGTGTCCAATTCGCTGCAGGAAGACAACTGGACCGGCCGCACCGGCTTCGTCCACGAAGCCGTGATGCACGACATCGCGGATCTTTCCGGGCACCAGGTCTATGCCTGCGGCACGCCGCTGATGGTCGATGCGGCCCGCCGCGAGTTCAGCGCCCAGAACGGTCTGCCGCCGGAAGAGTTCTACGCGGACGCCTTCACGTCCGAGGCCGATCTGGCGAAGGCCGGGTCTTAAGTAATATGTTTTTTTATTACTTAGGCGGCTGCAAAGCGGCAAGGTAAACTGCTTTGGCAGCGGCCTGCCGGGGGTACGCGGACATCGGGTCCGCGCACGCAACCGGCATGCAAGGAGCGATGCGGGCATGAAAGTAGCGGTATTGGGTAGCGGCATTATCGGCATCTCCACCGCCTGGTGGCTCAGCCAGGCGGGTCATGACGTCGTGGTCATAGACCGCTGCACCGGTCCCGCGCAGGAAACCAGCCTTGCCAATGGCGCGCAGATTTCCGTCTCCTACGCCGAGCCCTGGGCCAATCCCCAGGCGCCGATGAAGCTGCTCAAGTGGATGTTCCGCGACGACGCGCCGCTGCTGTTCCGTCCGCAATTGGACTGGCGGCAGTGGATGTGGGGCCTGGCATTTCTGCGCGAATGCCTGCCCGGCCGGCTGGCTCCCAACATCCGGGCCATGGTGCGCATGGCCGAATACAGCCGCGCCACCCTGCGCGGCATGCGCGCCGAACTCGGCATCCAGTACGACCACCTGGAACGCGGCATCCTGAATTTCTACCGCGATCCCCACGAATTCGAAAACTCGCAGCGTGCCGCCGGCCTGATGCGCGACTTCGGCGTCGAGCGCCGCGTCGTGAACACCGACGAAGTCATCGCCATCGAACCCGCGCTGGCGCCGCATCGCGCCACGATCGTGGGCGGCGACTACACGCCCGAGGACGAAAGCGGGGACGTGCACCTCTTTACCGTCGCGTTGGCCGAACACTGCGCCCGCGCGGGTGTCGAATTCCAGTACAACACGCGTGCGACCCGGCTTCTGACGCAGGGCGGCGCGGTCACGGGCATCGAACTCATCCAGCCCGACGGCCGCTATGCCACGCTGTCGGCCGACGCCTATGTCGTCGCCATGGGCAGCTTCAGCCCCGCGATGCTGCGTCCCCTCGGCATTCCGTGCAACGTGTATCCGGCAAAGGGCTATTCGGCCACGTTCCCGGTGCGCAATCCGGGTGCGACCCCCACCGTCAGCTTGACGGACAGCAGCCACAAGATCGTCTTTTCGCGGCTGGGTGACCGGCTGCGCATGGCAGGCACGGCGGAACTTTCCGGCTATTCGCGCAGCCTGAATACCGGCCGTTGCGAGGCCCTGACCCGCCTCGCCAAAGAACTCTTTCCCGACGCGCTCGATTTCGAGCGCGTCAGCTATTGGTCGGGCCTGCGCCCGTCCACTCCCTCGAACGTGCCCATCATCGGCCGCAGCCGTATTCCGAATTTGTATATCAATACCGGACACGGTACGCTTGGCTGGACGATGGGTGTTGGCTCGGGCCGGGCATTGGCCGATCTGCTCAGTGGACGGCGGCCAGAACCGGAATTCCCTTTTCTTGGTCTGTGAACCTATGAAGAAACTGCAATTGGCGGGCGTTGCCCGCGCGATGTTCGCCAGCCGGCGTGCATGGGTGTTTGGCGCCGCGATGGCGATGGCCGGCGTGGCAAACGCCGCACCCGTCGAAATCCAGGTCTGGCACACCCTGACAGATGCAAACAAGGCCGAGTTCGAAAAGCTCGCCAAGCAATACAACAAGGAGCAGGACGACGTCAAAGTGACGCTGCGCGGCTTCGCCTCGCCGACTGCCCTGGAGCAAGAGGCGGTGTCCGCGGTCAAGGCCAAGAAGGGCCCGAACCTGCTGCAACTGTCCGATAACCACTCGCCCGAAGTCGTGGCCCAGCACAAAGCCGTGCTGCCGCTCTACGAACTGCTGGCCAAGTATCCGATCAAGGACTTGAACTGGTTCGTGCCGGCCACCAGCAGCTTCACCCGCGACAGCAAGGGCCGCCTGCTGGCTTTCCCCTGGATGGCCGAAGTGCCGGTGATGTTCTACAACACCGCCGCCTACAAGAAGGCTGGTCTCGATCCCAACAAGCCGGCGCGCACCTGGACCGCGCTGCAGGCCGAACTCCTGAAGCTGCGCGACGTGGCCGATATCGACTGCCCGTACGCATCCAGCGATCAGGTCGCGGTCCACCTCGAGAACCTGGCGCCGGTCAACAACCAGCTGTTCACCAGCAACAACAACGGCCTGGACGCGGTCACCAAGAAATCCGCCGCGCCTGCCATGCAGTTCGACACGCTGTACATGCGCCACATCTCGCTGATGGTCAGCTGGAAGCGCTCGCTGCTGTTCACGGCGTATTCCGGCGACAACGCCTCCGACAAGCTGTTCGCCAAGGGCGAATGCGCCGTGCTGACGGCCAATTCGGGCGCGCTCGGCCAGTTCCTCGCCACCAAGTCGCTGTCCTTCGGCGTCTCGCCGCTGCCGTACTACGAGCAAGCCACGAAGGAGGGCGGCAAGCCCTTCGTCAGCGGTTCGGCGTTGTGGGCGCTTGAAGGCCATCCGCAGGCCCAGGAAAAGGCCACCGCGCAGTTCCTGGCGTGGCTGTCCAAGCCGGTGGTCGCCGCCGAATGGCATCAGCGCACGGGTTACCTGCCGCTGACCGAAGCCGCCTTCCGTGCCTCGGACGTGTCGTTCTACAGCAAGATCCCGGGCGCGCAGGCGTTCGTGGCTTCGATGAGCGCCAAGCCCGTCCAGAACGCACGCGGTTTCCGCATGGCCAACTACGAGCGCATCGAACCCGTGCTGAACAAGGAACTCACCGATGCCTTCGATGGCAAGGTGCCTCCCGTTTCTGCGCTGAACAACGCCGCCGCGCAGGCGCGCACCATTGCCACGCAGCGCTGATCGCGCCGCATAGCGGCGCGCTCTCGCAGCGCCGCGCAGCAGAAGAAAGCCTGGTCTACGGACCAGGCTTTTTTGTTGTCCGGATTCGTCGCGCGCGCGGGGTGGATGAATCCATCCGTCCGTACATGCCAGTCTGGCGGCGCCTCCGGCGCTCGGCCACCATGCCGTTCAAGCGTGTCGCTTCCGATGCGCGCTTTGTTCGCGGTGAGGCATGGTACGAATCTTCTTTCTGGCGGCCGGGCTGTCTTGCCTGGGCGCATGCACGTGGTCGGGCCCGGGCTCAGGCCGAGACACAACCTCCTGGCAGGCGGCCAAGCCGTTCTCGCAAGGGTTCCGCTTCGACTGGCAACTATCCGGCGATCCCGCCGTCGCGCCGCTGCAGGTCTTCGACGACGGGCGCGAGACCTGGCTGCAATTCCAGCCGGGCCAGCCGTTGCCGGCCATCTTCGGTGCAGGCGATGGCGGCGAACTCCCGTTGCCTTATGTGCGCCGCGACCCTTACGTCGTGGTCGCCGGTGCATGGAAAGCACTGCGCTTTCGCGGCGGCAGGCTGACTGCTTGGGCGCAGCGGGCGCATGGTGCGGCGGACATTCCGTCGCCCTTGACCCAATCCGCCTCGCGTATGGTGCAGACCCCGGCAACTGCCCTAGACGCATCGCAGCGTCCGAGGGCGGATTTCACCTCGCACACCAAGCTCGTCGATGACTCGGCTCCGCGCTCGGATGGGGGCGCGCTGGCCGGCACAGAAGCGTCGAGCCGTCATGCCGCGCAGTCCGCCACGCTTGCGGGCGCGACGTCCACCGATACGCACGTTGATGCGCAGGCTGCCCCGTTCCGGGCCGCGCCACCCGACGCCACGCTGCGCGCGGTGCTGGCGCGCTGGGCCGGCGCGTCGGGCTGGACGTTCGAACCACAGCATTGGGCCGTAGACGTCGATATCCCGCTGGCGGCCACGGCCGAATTCTCCGGCGACTTCAAAACGGCAGTGCGCGGGCTGCTCGGGGCCACCGAACTGGCCGACCGTCCGTTGCAACCCTGCTTCTATGGCAACCGCGTCCTGCGCGTCGTGCCGCTTGCGCAATCGTGCTCGCGGGCGGCCACGCCCAAAGGAGCCGCGGCATGAAGTTCCTTTCGTTAGCTTGCGCCACGCGCGTTCCGGCAACCAGAACGTTCGCCTGCACGGTGCTCTCGTGCGTGCTCGCTGGCTGCTCGGTGTCCGAGCAGGTCACGATCATGCAACGCGCGGCCAGCGGCCGGCATGCGGACGCCGCCACCCGCCATCAGGCCTTTGCGGACGGTTTGTCTGATCGGCAGGCTCGCATCGCCGCGCAGGAAGTCTCCACGCCCTGGCTGGCGGGCAAGCCGCAACCGCTCGCGCGCGAGGTCGCGCTGCCGCCGGCATTACGCGAAAACGTCAAAACCACGCTCATGCTGGCCGACGACGCAGATCTTTCCACGCTGGCGCAGCGCCTGACCGCCGCCACGGGCATTGCGGTTCGAGTGCGTCCCGACGCATTGCTTCCCCCCGACCAATTCCTGCCGCGTCTTGCCGTCAGCGGCGCGGTGGCTCTCGCCGCACCGGCGCGCATTGAAGTGCGGGCGGATCCTCAGCCGCTCGCCGATCTGCTCGACGCGCTGGCCGCGCGCTTTTCGGTGCACCGGCGCTACGAACACAACGCGCTCGAGTTCTACCGCACCGAAACGCGCGTCTTCGATCTGCGCGCCCTGACGCTCGCCAGCAAGGTCGACGTGCGGCTCGGCCGCTCAGGCAGCGCAGAAGGCGAGGGCTTCGAAAGCACCTCCAACACGACGCTGGCCGCGGGCGAACACAACGCGCTGGCCATCCTGCGCGCAAACGTTCTGCCTTTCCTCACTCGATCCGGCGTTATTGCAGAGCCGGTGGAAGGCGCAGCCACGTTGGTCGTAACAGATACGCCGGACGCACTGGACCGGGTCGCACGCTATCTGGAACGCGAGAACAAGGCGTTGACCCGCCGTGTCCGCCTGCTTTTCGAGGAAATCACCTTTATCGCCAACACGGAAGCCACGGGGGGGCTCGACTGGAATGCCCTTTATGCAGCCGCAGGCGCCACGGCGCGGCTGGCCGTGCCTGGCGTGCCGGCCACCGGCGCAGGGTTGCTTCAAGCCGCATCGAGCGCGGGACCATTCCAGGGCTCGCAGGCCATCGTGTCCGCCCTCAGTGCGATGGGCGCGGTCGTGCGGCACAGCAAGATTCCGGTTCTCACCTTGAACCGCCGGCCGGTCTCGCATGCCGTCAGGACTACGTTCTCCTACATTGATCGCGTGCAGAGCACTGCCATGCCCGGCATGACCGCCACTGGCGCGAACGGATCGCTGCCTGCCGTCTCGATCAGCCAAAAAGAAGAAACCGTCGGCTCGTTCCTGACCCTGGTGCCGGACATCCAGGAAGACGGGCAGATCCTGCTTTCCATCGCGTATGACAACGCGGTCGCGCAGCCCCTGAAAACAATCACCTTCGGCGAAAGCGCCAATCAGGTGCAAGTGCAGCAGATCACGGTCGATGGCAGCGGCACGGTACAGCAGATCGAACTGCGGCCGGGGCAGCCCATGATTGTGGCCGGCTTTGACCGCACGCAGGACCAGCACGACCGCCAACGGCTGGCGCCCGGACTGCCGCTGCTTGCGGGCGGCCTGGATCGCGCCGCCACTGAACGCCACACGACGCTGATACTCGTGACGGCTCAGGTCGAGGAAGGGTACTGATCGTGAACCGGGCCCCTCAACTCCTGCTGATCGACTGCCCGGGCGCCGAGCGAACGCTGGCGTTCGGCTTGCGCTGGTTCGCGCTTATCGGTTCCAACGTCCCCAAGCTCGCGCGGTCGCGCGGACGGCGCCTGCGGGCCACGCATTACGTGGTGGGCGGATCGCCCGCCATGGTCGCGGGCTATGGACGCACCCGCGCCGGACTCCGGGGTGCGCGATTCATGCGCCGCGCCGGCGCACCGGCCGCGGTGCCGCCGCAATCGGCCGCGCAGTTGTTCGCCTTGCTGCACCCCGAGGGCGGTCATAGCCTGGTTCGGCTGCCGGACGGGCGCCATTGGCTTGTCGCCGCGCACGGCGGCGCTGTCCTCTCGCAGACCGACCGGGTGTTCGGTTCGCTTGACGAAGCCCAGCAGGAACAGCGGGCGCTGCTCGCGCAGCGTCCGTCCCTGGCGGAGCGCGCGCCGGACCAGGTGTGGTCCGCGTTGATTCAGGCCGTGGATGCCGGCGCCGCGCTTACCGCGCTGCCTTCGCGTTGGGCCGAGCTGCCCGTCGCATTGCGTCTCTTTCTGGCGTGCGTCGGGCTTGCCGCGGCAGCGCCGCCGCTGTGGAACGCCGGCGCCAGCACGTTCTCGCAAAGACAGGCAGCGCCGCCGCAGCCCGTTGCCGTTCGGGACCCGGTGGCCGATGCCTACGAGGCGATGTTGCGCGCCACCACAGTCCAGCCGCCGACGGAGCTGACGCGCTTGCTCGCAAGCGTGGCGGCGCTGCCGGTGCAGGTGCAGGGCTGGGCTTTGCGGCGCGCGTATTGCGACGCTGGCGCGCAGCATTGGAATTGCGCGGCCGTGTACGCCCGCGTTCACCCATTGGCCACGAACCATGGCCTGCACGCATTGTTGCCAGCGGGCTGGCAGGTGTCATTCAAGCCGCTCGAGGAAGCCACGCTGGCGTGGCGCCTGGCGTCCGAGCCGATCCGGATTGCCGACATGACGTTGCCTTCGTCGCTGCACGTCGACACGCGGGTGGCTGGCGGACTGCAAGGACTACGCCCAGCATTCGCTTCCGTCGCGCTGTCGCATTCCGTGCCGCTCCTGCCGCATGGGCAGCGCCAGCCTGCGGCTCAGCAGCCGGCGGCCAGGCAGGCGAGCGCAGGGCAATCCAATCCCGCGCGGACGGGCATGCCCGTCGTGCGGCGGCGCAGTCTGGCCTTGCATGGGCCATTGCGGTCCATGGCGTTGATGCCGGGGCCGGTATCCGCGGCACGCTGGTCGCGCCTTGTGGTGACCGTGCAGCCGCAACCGCGGCCCAGCCTCGTGGCCAGTGCGCTAGTGGCCGAATTGCAGGGAGAACTTTATGAACAGGAATAAGCTTTGCATCCCGCGCTGGTGCGTAGCCCGGCGAACGATTGCCGGTATCGCACTGAGCGCCGCGGTGGTATCGGCAGGCCATGCGCAAGGCGTAGATCCGGCGTCCGCGCCGCAACCTTGGCCCGAGGTCGAAACCGTACGCACGTTGCTGCGCGCGGACGCGGCGGCCGCGATGTCCGACTGCCAAATCCCGGGTCTTTGCACGATGAACGAAGGGAAAGGCCTGATGGCGTCGCCCGCGGGACGCGCGTCGGACAACATACGCGTGACCGCAATTTTCGGCACAGCGAGCCGCTTGAACGTTGACATCGTCGTCAATGGCACGCTGCAGCGCTATCGGGCTGGCCGCGCCGATCCCGTGGCAGGAGGCAGTCTGGCCGCGCCGTATCGTCTGCTGGCCATCGACGGCGCCTGCGTCCGCGTGCAGCGCGACGGCCGCGACCAGACCGCGTGCCTAGACGCCGGGGGCGGACACCCATGATGACGCAGACCCAGCCCATCGCGGACACGCTCGTTCGCCCGCCCGAGCTGCATACGCCCGAAGACGTCGCTGGCATGGATCCCGCCTTTGTGCGCGCTCTGAGCCGTCAGTTTGATCTGGCGGCGCTGGCCGGACGCTTGTGCCCGGTCCTGCTCGAGGGCGGCCTGGCCGCGATCTTTGCCGTCAAGGAATACACCGTCGGCGATCAGATCGACGAGGTCGAGCGCATGGTGAAGGCGGCTGGCTATCGCATGGCAAGTCCCGCGCGATACGTCGTCCCGGCGCCGCTCCTGCTGATGATCGCGCGCGGCCAGTACACGGCGCCCAGTCCCGGGCGCTCAGCGCGGGCCAACCCGGCCGAACGCGCCTCGGCGCTCGCCGCCCTGTTTCTCGACATCGTCCGCTGGGGCGTGGTCCAAGGCGCCAGCGACGTCCACATCAACGTGGACCAGCGGCGCGACGCCAGCGAAATTCGCTACACCATCCACGGCGAGTACGTCGGCTCCGACCGGTTCGCCGGCCTTTCCAGCGCCACGCTGCTCGAAGTCCTTGCCGTCGCGTGGATGGACGTACGCGGCGGCAATGGCGCCGTGTTCGATCCGGCGCTCGAGCAGCAGGGGCGCATTTCGCTGACCGTGGACGCGGCGCCCATCGTGCTGCGCTGGGCGTCGCTGGCGGCGGACGCGGGGCCTTCCGTGTGCCTGCGGATCTTGCGGTTGGATGCAACCGTCAACGGCGACCTCCTGGCCTTGGGATACCTGCCCGGCCAGGCCGAAACCCTGTTGCGGGTGCGTGAGCGCGAGGGTGGGGCCATCGTGCTGGCGGGCGTGGTCGGCTCGGGCAAGTCCACCACCATCGCCGCGCTGATGCGCGGCATCGCGCCCACGCGCAAGGTCATCACGCTTGAAGACCCGGTGGAATACCACATTGGCAACGCGTTGCAGAACACGCTGACGGGCGCGCTGGCGGACGCGGCGTGGCCGACGCTGGACGCCAAGCTCAAGACCATCAAGCGCTCGGCGATGAACGACCTGCTGATCGGCGAGATCCGCGACACGCAGACCGGCCGCGCGTTCATGGATCTCGCCAGTTCCGGCGTCAGCCTGTACGCCACGACACACGCCGGATCGGCCGCGATGATTCCCGAGCGCCTGGCGTCCGACGCCATCGGCGTGTCACGCGAATTTCTTGCGTCGCCCGGCATCCTGAAGCTCTTGATCTATCAGACGCTGCTGCCACGCCTGTGCCCCGGCTGCGCGTTGCCCGTCGACAGCCTGTGGTCGGGCGTCCACGCTCGGCATGCGCAAGCATGGGACTGGCGCGGCTGGGTGCTGGGGATGCAAGACGCGTTCGATCTGCACGCCGAGTCGCTCCGGGTCAGAAACGAAGCAGGCTGCCCCGCGTGCCGCCGCGATCACATGCCGGAATTGAACGGAACGGCGGGGCGCAGCGTTGCCGCCGAAATGATCGAACCCGATCGCGTGCCGGACTTTCTAGACCAAGTGCGGCAGCGCGACAACCGCGCACTGAAGCAACAGTTCCAGCCTGCCACGCGCAGTGCATGGCGAGACGCCGGCACGCGCGGCGCGCGGGCGCTGGATTGCGCGCTGTATCGGACGAGCCTGGGAGAGATCGATCCGCGCACGCTGTTGCGCCGGTTCGAATTGCCCATCGTGCCCAGCCTGCACACGGGATCGGCCGCTCCGCTACAGCCCGCGGCGCTTGCGCAGGAGGCCGGCACGGCCCGCTCTGAAGGAGCGCACCATGGCTGATCTCGCGTTGCCGGCATCGCGCGGGTCCCTGCGGTCAGCAGGTACACGCCAGCTGCGGCTAGACGCGCTGCGCTTTCGGCCGCAGCGCGCGGATTATTACGAATATCTGGCGGATGTCGTCGAAGGCACGCAAGGCCGAAAGAGCCTGCGCGACATCTTCGAGGACGACGCCAGCCGGTACGGGCCCGAGACGGTGCGCGGCCGCCTCTGTCAGCACTGGGCTGCCGCGTATCTGGGCGCCGGCGGGGACCTGGGCGTCGCCTGGTCCGACACGCTGCCGCACGACGAATGCCTGCTGCTCAGTTGCGTGCAGGAAGAAGGCGGCGATCTGCCCGCGGCGCTGCGCGACCTGGCGCGCGCCGTCCGCCTGGCGTCCGAGGCTTGGTCGGCATTGCTGTCGGCAGCCGCCACGGGCGTCGTTGCCGCCTTGGTGGCCTTCGCGTTGCTGTGCGCCATTCCGTTCTTCAGCGTGCCACGGCTGCAGCAGGTCTTTCAGGCCGTGCCCGCCGAAGACTATGCGTCGCTCACGCGCTGGCTGTTCGCTTTGGCGGGCGGTTTGAAGCAGTGGCTTGCGCTGTGGGTCGTCCTGATATTTGGCGTGGTCATGCTCGCCCTCTGGTCGCTGGCGAACTTCACCGGCGATCTTCGCGCCATGCTCGACCGTTGGCTGCTCTGGCGGCTGTATCGCGATTTCCAGGCCATCCGCTTTCTGTCGCTGCTGGCCGTGCTCATCCGGCAGCACGGCGCGGCCGACACGCGATTGCGCCGCGCGCTGGCCGTGCAGGCGCGCGATGCCTCGCCGTGGCTGCTCTCGCATCTGCACGCCATGCTTGGCCGCATCGACGCAGGCGCCAGCGGCGCGGAAATCTTCGGCACCGGACTGCTGGACTCCCAAACGTGGTGGTACATGGCGGACCTGATGGACGCGCTCGGCGTCGAGCCGGGCCTGGCCCGCGTGCGCCAGCGCGTCGAGGTCCGCCTGTTGGCCCGGGTGCGGCGCCAGGCGCTCGTGCTGCGCTGGTGCTTGCTGATCCTTTCCCTGGCCTCGGTGCTGGGCATCACGCTGTGGCATTACGCGGTGATAGACGAGCTGCGTCAAGCACTGACCAATTTCTATGCCAGCCAGTAGTGCTCCGCGGGTTGGCGGAAACGGCGCGGCTCGCCGCGCACTTTAATCAATGAGGATATTCATGAACGCAGTCAGTCTGTCCCGATCCCTTGGTGCGAACCAGCGTGGATTTTCCTTGATGGAAGTGTCCATCGTCACGGCCATCGTCCTGCTCATCGCCATCGTCGGCATCCCTGCCATTGGCGGGTATGTCATTGAAAACAAAGTGCCGAAGGTCGGCGAAGAATTGCAGCGGTTCATCGCCAGCATGAAGATCAACGCGCAAGGCGGTGGCGTGACACCGTACACGGGGCTGGACACCGGCGCCCTGGCCAACGCGCTGCGCGACTCTACGGTGCTCTCGGTGCAGGGCGCGGGCGCCGCGGCGAGCGTGGCGCACGGCCTGGGCGGCTCCGGCACCGGCGGCAGCGGCGTAGTGCAGGTCGAGCCCGCGTCCGTCGATGGCGCGGGGATGGGCTCGGCGTTCACGCTCACGCTCACCAATGTCAGCCACGCAGCCTGCCCAGCGCTCGCGTCCGTGCTTCAACGGGTGTCGGAAATCATCTCCATCAGCGGCAGCAGCGGCGCCAAGGTCGTCAAGGATTCCATCACCAATCCCGCGACGCCATACCGCGCCGCGCAGGCCCAGGCGCAGTGCAGCCAGGGCGACGTAAACACTTTTGTCTTCACTGCACGATGAGCGCGCACCGGGAGGTTCGGCTTTTCCCGGCGGGGCATCAGCGTCCGTTGTTGTGCGGGCAGCAGGCAGGCTTTTCGCTCATCGGCCTGGCGCTGGCGCTGGCCATCACCACGGCCATCGCCATCTGGGCATCCAACGCGGTCGTCCACGGCATCGAGGCATCTGCCGCCCGTTCAACGGGCGTTTGGCTGACGCAGATCCGGCTGGCGGTGACGGATGTGCTGTCCCGGCACTCCGAGGCGCTGACCAAGGGGGAGCCGCCTCAGGACAGCCAGGGCCAGCCGCTGTTCGCCGACGCGCTGCGGCCCACGCTTTCCGAGCTTCGGGTGCAAGGCCACCTGCCTGCGGACTTTCCCGACCGGTCGGCGCTGGGTTTCGGCGCGGACATCCGGCTCCTGCGCAGCCAGGCCTGCCCCGACGAGCCTTGCCGGATCGACGGCGTCGTCGCTGCCGACAAACCTTTGCTGAAAAAGGGGACGCAATTGCCGGACGAGGTCGCCATGGCTTCGGTCATCGCGTCCGCGGGCGGCTATGGCGGGGCCGTGTGGCCGCAAGCGCCGTTCCAGTTGCGAGGCGCCGCCTATGCGTTTCCCAACCCGCCGGCGGCCGACGCGCTCGCGTATCCGCCTGGCACGCTTGCCCTGTGGGCGGGCGCTGGCGCCGGGCAGCCTGACATGAGCGGCTATGTAAAGATGCGCGACACCCGCGATCCGGATCTGCAAGGCAATCTGTCTGTCGCAGGCAACGTGGACGCCGGTGGTTACGTCACCGTCGGGGCCCGGGAGATCCCAGGCCATGCCTGCGGCGTTTCAAGCGGAACGCTGGCCACGTCGGCCGCCGGTCAGCTGCTTTCCTGCGAATCCGGCATCTGGACGCAGGCAAGCGGAGGGTTCGGGGGCGCCTACAGCACCAACTATCCGCTCGGCTGCTTCCATTACACGGGCTTGTCTACGGCCAATCCTCGCACGGGCCAGTGTTCCTGCCCGCCCGGCTACGCCGAGGTCATCGTGTCCGCCGGCGGGAAATGGACGGAAACCGAGGGTTGGACCACGGGTTTCGTCTGCGTCCGATGATGGCCATTCCGCCCATATCCCGCGTATCCCCGCCAACCCTCTATAATTGGCGATTCGCCCTAAATTCTGCTTCATCCACGATGAAATCCTCCGAGATTCGCCAGCAGTTCCTGCAATTCTTCAAGTCCAAGGGACACACCATTGTTCCCTCGTCGTCGCTCGTCCCGGGCAACGACCCGACCCTGCTCTTCACCAATTCGGGCATGGTCCAGTTCAAGGACGTCTTCACGGGCAAGGAATCGCGGTCGTACACGCGTGCCACCTCGTCGCAGCGCAGTGTGCGCGCCGGGGGCAAGCACAACGACCTGGAGAACGTGGGCTACACCGCCCGCCACCACACGTTCTTCGAAATGCTGGGCAATTTCAGCTTTGGCGACTACTTCAAGCGCGACGCCATCCAGTACGCCTGGGAGCTCTTGACGCAGGTCTACAAGCTGCCGGCGGAAAAGCTCTGGGTGACGGTCTACCAGGAAGACGACGAGGCCTACGACATCTGGGCCAAGGAAGTGGGCGTGCCGACCGAGCGCATCATCCGCATCGGCGACAACAAGGGCGCACGCTACGCGTCCGACAACTTCTGGCAGATGGCGGACACCGGCCCCTGCGGTCCGTGCTCCGAAATCTTCTTTGACCACGGCCCCGAAATCTGGGGCGGCCCTCCGGGATCCCCCGAAGAAGACGGCGACCGCTACATCGAAATCTGGAACCTGGTGTTCATGCAGTTCGAACGCGACGCCGCCGGCAACATGCCGCGCCTGCCGCGTCCCTGTGTCGACACGGGCATGGGTCTGGAACGCATCGCCGCCGTCCTGCAGCACGTGCATTCCAACTACGAAATCGATCTCTTCCAGCACCTGATCGCCGCCGCCGCGCGCGAAACCGGCATCAAGGACCTCGAAGACAACTCGCTCAAGGTCATCGCCGACCACATCCGCGCCTGCTCGTTCCTCATCGTCGACGGCGTGATCCCCAGCAACGAAGGCCGCGGCTACGTGCTGCGCCGCATCGTGCGCCGCGCGCTGCGGCACGGCTACAAGCTGGGCCAGACCAAACCCTTCTTCCATCGCCTGGTGCCGGATCTCGTCGCCGAAATGGGCGAGGCCTACCCGGAACTGGCCGCCGCCGCGGATCGCGTGGCCCAGGTCCTCAAGCAGGAAGAAGAACGCTTCGGCGAAACCCTCGAACACGGCATGCGCATCCTGGACACCGCCTTGGCCAACGTGCCCAAGGGCGGCGTGCTGGACGGCACCACGCTGTTCACGCTGTACGACACCTACGGCTTCCCGGTCGACCTCACGGCCGACATCTGCCGTGAACGCGAAGTCGAAGTCGACATGGCCGGCTTTGAAGTCGCCATGGAACGCCAGCGTGACCAGGCCCGCGCGGCCGGCAAGTTCAAGATGGCCGAAGGCCTCAGCTACGAAGGCGCCGAAACGCGCTTCGAAGGCTACGAAAAGCTTGAGCTGGACAACGTCAAGGTCACGGCCCTGTACGTGGACGGCACGCAGGTGCAGGAAGTCAAGGCCGGCCAAAGCGCCGTCGTCGTGCTGGACGCCACCCCGTTCTATGCGGAGTCGGGCGGCCAGGTCGGCGATACCGGTCTGCTCGAAGCCGATGGCGTGCGCTTTGCCGTCGCCGACACCCTCAAGATCCAGTCCGGCGTGTTCGGCCATCACGGCACGCTGGAATCCGGCTCGCTGGCCGTCGGCGACACGCTGCTGGCCCGCGTGGACGCCGTCCGCCGCGCCCGCACGGTGCGCAACCACTCGGCCACGCACCTGATGCACAAGGCGTTGCGCCAGGTGCTGGGCGCGCACGTGCAGCAGCGCGGCTCGCTCGTTGATCCCGACAAGACCCGTTTCGACTTCGCGCAGGATGCCCCGTTGACGGCTGAGCAGATCGCCCGAGTCGAAGCCATCGTCAACGCCGAAGTCCTGGCCAACCATCCCACCGTTGCCCAGGTCATGGGCTACGACGATGCGGTCAAGGGCGGCGCCATGGCGTTGTTCGGTGAAAAATACGGCGATACCGTGCGCGTGCTCGACATCGGCTTCTCGCGCGAACTCTGCGGCGGCACGCACGTCACCCGCACGGGCGACATCGGCCTGTTCAAGATCGTGTCCGAAGGCGGCGTGGCCGCGGGCGTCCGCCGCATCGAAGCCATCACCGGCGACAACGCGCTTGCCTGGGTGCAGAACCAGAACGCCTTGCTGACCCAGGTGGCCGGCATGCTGCGCAGCACCCCGGCCGATCTGCCGGCGCGCATCGCGCAGGTGCAAGACCAGGTCAAGACGCTCGAAAAGGAACTGGAGCAGTCGCGCAACAAGCTCGCGGCCAGCGCCGGCAATGACCTGGCCTCCAGCGCCGCGGTCGACGTCAAGGGCATCAAGGTTCTGGCGGCCAGCATCGGCGACGTCGATCCCAAGGCGCTGCGCGGCATGGTCGACAACCTGAAAGATCGCCTGAAGCCTGCTGTCGTGCTGCTGGCCACCGGCTCGGCCGATGGCAAGATCAGCCTGGTCGGTGGCGTCACCGCCGACCTGACCGACCGCATCAAGGCGGGCGATCTGGTGGGCTTTGTCGCCAGCCAGGTGGGCGGCAAGGGCGGTGGCCGTCCCGACATGGCCATGGGTGGCGGCACGGATATCGCTGCGCTGCCCGCAGCCATCGCTGGCGTGCAGAAGTGGGTGGACGAGCGCCTCTGATGAGCGACGTCGATTCCCGTCTCGATGTCGGCGCCGAGGCGCCGGTGTTCGACCAAGACGTCGATGCCAGCGGGCTGACGTGCCCCTTGCCCATCCTGCGCGCCAAGAAGGCGCTTGCAACGATGGCAAGCGGGCAGGTGGTGCGCGTCATCACGACGGACCGCAATGCGATCCGCGATTTTCAGGCGTTTGCGCGTCAGACCGGCAATGCGCTGGTCGCGCAGCAAGAGGCCGACGGTCGCTGCGTGCATTTCCTGCGCCGGCGCTAGCCGGGCGGGCAGTCGCTTCATGAACAGGGCCCGCTTGAAAGCGGGCCTTGTTCTTTGCGGGCGTCAGTGTGGCGAATTTTTTTGCCTTTTTGGGGCGGCCCTTTATACCGGCGTGTCCTTGCCTACCTGTGAATGGCCGCGGCGACCGCCTGCGTGATCGTGAAGTCCACCAGATCACCTTCCTTCAACTGCTGAAGTTTTTCGCGCAGCGCCGGATCCCTGACCTGGATGGTGCGCCTGCCGCCTTGGGGTCCCTTCAGGATCACCAGGTTTGCGCTCCGGTTGATGTGCCAGATCTCGGCCGTGATCGTGGTCTGCCGGCCCACTGCGCCGCCGGGCATCGCGCCCTTGGCCGACCGTGTCGCGGCGGTCTCGGTCACGACTTCAGGTGCACCGGAGCCGGCGGGACGCACGTCCACGGCCACCGACTCGTAATAGTCCAGCGTCAGCGTGTCGCCCGCCTTGATCTGCTTGAAGTTGCGGATATCCGGTCCGGCCACGATGTCCACGGTATTGCCGTCGGCGCCGCGCAGGGTGATGGTCCGGCTGGCCTGGTCCACCGCCGTCACCTGGCCGGAGGCCGTCGTCAGTGCCGCCCCGATCACGCGCGCGGGCGCCTCGGTGGGCAACGCCAGCGCTCCCGCCAGCAATCCCGCCATCGCCAGGCGCGCAACGGGTGAGAAGACTGATTTTTGGTTCTTCATGGTTTGCACACTCCAGTTAAACTACTTTTTGTGGGGAAAAGCGGAGTCAGGCTGGGGCGCGGCAACGCAGCCTGGATCTTCCGGGCGCTTGCAGCAAAGTCGGGGTGGCAGGATGAGGCTGCCGCTTCATGGCGGCCAGCAAGGGCAGGGCGTAGCGTATTGCGCGGGTCGACATGAAATCCGATCTCTCCAATCAGATTGCTCTTCAGACGCACCAACTGCTCAAACGCATGACAACCGGGGTAGGCCGCAGATGTGGGCGCCGGCGAAACCGCGCGCACAGCCTCGAACCAATGATGCCGGGGCCACCTGCATCGAGCCGCAGCAGGGCTGGGCTCGTGCTTGTAGAATACCCGGATGTGGTGTTTTAGGATACAAATCGCACCGCATCACAGATTCTTCGGCACTCGCATTTGCCAGCAGGCTCCTTTCAGTGCTAGAATTTCCCGTTTTTCACAACTAATTCAAGGGATTACCTATGGTGGTGATTCGCCTGGCCCGCGGTGGGTCCAAGAAGCGTCCGTTCTACAACCTGGTGGCCACCGATTCGCGTAACCGTCGCGACGGCCGTTTTATCGAGCGCGTGGGTTTTTACAACCCCGTGGCTAGCGAAGGCACGGAAAACCTGCGCATTGCGCTGGATCGCGTGCAGTACTGGACCGGCACCGGCGCGCAACTGTCGCCCGCCGTCGAGCGTCTGGTCAAGGAATACTCGGCCAAGGTTTCCGCCGCGGCCTAATTGCCCGCGACGCACATCCTTAGCTGATTCTGGAGCAGCAGGTTTTTCCACGCTTAGAGCCTCGCGCTTGAAAGCGGATATTCCTGGCTGCTTCATTGCTATCCAAGCCTGATAAAGAGCACGATAAATGCCTGATGCCGCAACCTCAAACGCGGCGCCTACGGATTTGGTCGAGCTGGGCCGCATCACTGCAGCCTACGGTGTGAAAGGCTGGGTTAAAGTGCAGCCGCATTCGGCCAACGCCGAAGTGCTGCTCTCAGCGTCTCAATGGTGGTTGACTCGCCCTGTGCCTGAATTGGCGCGGGGCGCTGTCGCGTCTGCGCCTGTCGCATTCAAGATCTTGCAAGTCCGTTCGCAGGGAGCCACCGTGGTGGCGCAACTGCAGGGCATCACGGATCGCGACCAGGCCGAAGCGTTGCGCGGACATACCGTGCAAGCGCCGCGCGGATCATTTCCCGCGCCCGAGGAAGACGAATACTACTGGGTTGATCTCATTGGTTGTGCGCTGTACTCCAGCGCCAACGGCGAACCCGCCCGAATTGGCGTGGTCAGCGAGGTCCTCGACAACGGCGCTCACGCCGTGTTGAAGGTCCTGCTGCAGAAGGGTGAAGGCGAAAGCCCCGAACCCGTCCTGGACGCCAAGGGCCGACCCGCCGAAATGCTTGTGCCGTTCGTACGCGCGCATATCCACGCCGTTGATCTGGCTGCCCGCCGCATCGACAGCGACTGGCCCGCGGATTTTTGATGCGTATCGACGTCGTTACGCTATTTCCCGAAATGTTCGGGGTGGTGCGCGACCTCGGCGTCACCGGCCGGGCTCACGCCCAGGGCCGGTGGCAACTCCATGCCTGGAATCCCCGCGATTTCACGCATGACGTACACCGCACCGTGGACGACCGCCCCTACGGCGGCGGCCCCGGCATGGTGATGATGCCGGGCCCGTTGGAAGCCGCCGTCAATGCCGCCCAGCAGGCGCGCGCCGGACAGGGCCTGGGTCCCGCCCCGGTGGCGCTGCTTGCGCCGGTCGGCCGGCGCTATGACCAGGCGGGCGCCGAAGCCTTGGCCGCCAGCGATGGCCTCATTCTCATCTGCGGCCGCTACGAAGGTGTGGACCAGCGCTTCATTGATCGCTGCGTCACGCAGGAAATCTCGCTCGGCGACTTCGTCCTCTCCGGTGGTGAAATCGCGGCGCTTGCCGTGATCGATGCCGCAGTGCGTCTTTTGCCAGGCGTGCTCAACGACGGCGATTCCGCCCTGCAGGATTCCTTCAACGACACCTTGTCCGGCCTGCTGGACAGCCCGCATTACACGCGCCCGGAAGTCTACGAGGGCGAAGCGGTGCCGGCGCCGCTGCTAAGCGGCCATCACGCCAATATCGCGCGCTGGCGGCGCGAGCGGTCGCTGGCGTTGACCGCCGCACGCCGGCCCGAACTCATCGAATCCGCGCGCGCGAATGGCTGGCTGAGCAAGCTGGACGAGCGCTATCTGGCCGAGTTGGCCGGCACGCCGTCGCCTGCGGAGCCGGGCACAAGACGCCGTCGCCCGCGCAAACCTGCCGCGGATGCCGCGCCCACGGGGCAGAACCAGCCCGACACCACCCCGGATTCCAGCCCCGATCCCAAGCCCAATCCGTCCGACGCCTCCTGACTGTCGCGCCGGCCTGCCACGCCCACAACGCTAGGGAAGTCCCTGGATTGTGGGCGTTTTTGCGGCTCCTTAGTATTGAAAATTACATGCACATGAAATTTTCATATGAGCCGCTCTGCCGCCGTTCGCCGTGCCAGCGCAGCACCCTCGTCGCCCGCCCACGCGCAGCGGCCGGAGTCGGCCGTCGATCTGTGGCTGGGTCAGCAGTTGCGTCAGTTGCGCAAGCAACAGGGACGGTCGCTGGCTGACGTCGCCCGGGCCTGCGGCATGTCGCTCGGCCTGCTCAGCCAGATCGAAAGAGGGTTGAGCTCGGCCTCCGTCAAAGTCCTTCATCTCCTGGCGCGCGAGTTTCGCGTGTCGGTCAATGCGTTGTTGCGCAACGCCGAGCATACCGGCGGCGAAGAGGATGGCCGCGTAGCCCGCGCGGGCACGCACCGCCATATCGACCTGAAGGAAAAGGGCATCAGCAAAGAGATGTTCACGCCCTCGGCCTGCCGCAGCATGGACCTGTGCCGCGCATCCATCGCGCCCGGCGGCTCCACCGGCACCGAGCTCTTCGTGACGGGGCAGGGCGAGCAGATCGGCCTGGTGCTCAAGGGCGTGCTCGAACTGTGGGTGGGCGACCGCGTCATCCGCCTGCAAGCGGGCGACAGCTTTTGCTACGCCAGCAGCACGCCGCGCCGCTGGTGCAATCCGGGGACGCAGACGACCGAGGTCATCTGGGCCATCTCCAACATCACTCAAGCCGCGGAGGACAACACGTCACAAGCGCCCTGAGCGCGCAGCACTCAAGCGGCGGAACGCGCGGGGAGCGTGCCGCCACCGGACGCGTCACGCGCGGCCCGGCCTTCTTTGCCACGATGAGGATATGTCATGAAATTCAAGACTCTTGTTGTCTCTGTATTCGCAGCATTGTCCATGGCGGCGGGCGCCCAAGCCCAGACGGTATTGAAGGTGGGGTCCACGCCCACCGGCAGCCCATTCACCTTTCTCGATACCAAGACGAACAGCATCGAGGGCGTGATGGTCGACATCGTGAAAGCGGTGGGCAAGGAGGCCGGGTTCTCGGTGCAGATAGAGCCCATGGCGTTTTCCGCACTGATCGGATCGCTGACATCCAAGCGCATCGACATCGTGTCGGCGGCGATGTTCATCACGCCGCAGCGCCAGCAGGTGGTGAGCTTTTCCGAGCCCGTCTATCGCTACGGCGAGGGCCTGATGGTGCTCAAGACCGACAACAAGGAATACAAGTCCTTCGCCGATATGAAGGGCATGACCGTCGGCGTGCAGGTCGGCACTGCCTTTGTCGAGCCCATTCAAAAGAGCGGCGTCTTCAAGGAAGTGAAGCTTTACGACAATCCGCCAGACATGATGCGCGACGCCAACGCCGGCCGCATCCAGGGCGGCTTCATGGACTATCCCATCGCCGCGTACGTCCTGTCGCAGGGCAACTATCCCAACCTGAAGATGGCGCAGTCGTACCAACCGACGATCATGGGAAGTCTTGGCCTTGCCACGCGCAAGGACGACACCGAGCTGCTTGATCGCATCAACAAGGCGCTGGCCAAGCTGAAAGCCGACGGCGCCATCGACGCGATCCTGAAGAAGTGGGGCCTGGGCGGCGCGTGATGCCGGTCGGGCCGACTCAGTTCGGGCATTTGCAGCATCCCGCCGGCGCGTTCGGTCGCGTCGGCGGACGCAGCGCATCCGCGGCACTTCTCTGGCCGTTTCCCAAGCGGTCATCGCGGGCTGTCTTCTTGGAGCGGGTGGACTCATGACGGAATTCTTGAAAGACGCGGCAGAGTTCATGCCGATCCTGCTGGAGGGCGCCAAGCTCACCATTCTGGTCACGCTGGGTTCCCTTGCGCTGTCCACGGTACTGGGCCTGGTATGGGCGTTGATGCGGGTGTCCGGCAACAAATATCTGTCGGGCTTCAGCGCGGGCCTTGTCAATCTGCTGCGTGGCATTCCGATCATCGTGCTGCTCTTCTACATCTACTTCGTGATGCCGGACATGGGCGTGTCGCTGAGCGCCGTGCATGCGGCCATCATCGGCCTGGGCATCGCCTATTCGGCCTATCAGGCGGAGAACTTCCGTGCGGGCATCCAGGCGATCGACCGAGGTCAGATCGAGGCGGCGATGGCCATGGGCATGGGTTGGGGCCTGACGATGCGGCGCGTCGTGCTGCCGCAGGCCGTGAAGATCGTCCTGCCGCCGTACGGCAACATCATGATCATGATGTTGAAGGACTCGTCGCAGGCGTCCACCATCACCGTCGCCGAGCTGGCGCTGCAAGGCAAGCTCATCGCCGTATCCACCTTCAAGAACGCCACGGTGTTCACGCTGGTGGCGCTGATGTACCTGGTGATGTGCGTGCCGCTCATCCTGCTGGTGCGGCATCTGGAAAAGCGGAGCGCCATCAAATGATCAGCCTGCAAGGCGTAAGGAAGAGTTTTGGTCCGCTCGAGGTCCTGAAAGGCATCGACGCCGAAGTCGAGCAGGGCGAGGTCGTGTGTGTGGTGGGTCCGTCCGGCTCGGGCAAGTCGACCATCCTGCGGTGCATCAACGGACTGGAACGCTACAACGCCGGTCGCATCACCGTGGACGGCGAGCTCGTCGATTGCGACGCGCCTTCCATCGTGTCGATCCGCACGCAGGTGGCGATGGTGTTCCAGCGCTTTAACCTGTTTCCGCATCGCACGGCGCTGGAAAACGTCATCGAAGGCCCCATCTTTGTGAAGAAGGAACCTCGCGCCCAGGCGGTGGAGCGCGGCCGCGAATTGCTGGCCAGCGTGGGGCTGGCGGACAAGGAGCACGCGCATCCGAATCAGCTATCCGGCGGCCAGCAGCAGCGCGTGGCGATCGCGCGGGCGCTCGCGATGCAACCCAAGGCGATCCTGTTCGACGAGCCCACCTCGGCGCTCGATCCCGAACTGGTCGGCGATGTGCTGGGCGTCATGCGCAAGCTGGCCGAGGCCGGCATGACGATGGTCGTCGTCACCCACGAAATGAGCTTTGCGCGCGAGGTCGCCGACCGTGTCATGTTCTTTGACGGCGGCGTCATGGTGGAGCAGGGCGCCGCCCGCGAAGTGCTGAATCATCCGCAGCATCCGCGCACGCAGGACTTCCTGCGGCGCGTGCTGCATCCCATGTAAGGAAGGAAGCCCCATGCAGCCAGCGCCGTTTCCGCTTTCCCCGTCACTGTGGGCGGCCACCGCGGCGCCGCCGCCGCCCACCGGGCCGCTGGACGCGTCCGCGCAGGCCGATGTCGCCGTGATCGGTGGCGGCTATGCCGGCTTGTCCACCGCGTTGCACCTGGCCGAGCGCGGTGTGAAGGTCGTACTGCTGGAGGCGCGCGAGATTGGCTTCGGCGGATCGGGCCGCAACGGCGGTCAGGTCATTCCCGGTTTGAAGTACGACCCGGATGATCTGATTTCGATGTTCGGCCCCGAGCGCGGCGAGCGGCTGACACGGTTTGCCGGCGCGACGGCGGACGTGGTTTTTGACCTGATCGAACGGCATGCGATGGACGTGCCGCGCGTGCGCGCCGGATGGATCCAGGGCGCGCACACGCCGCAGGCGCTTCGCATCGCGCAAGGCCGCGCGGCGCAATGGGCGCGCCTTGGTGTGGACGCCCAGCCGCTGGACCGCGCGCAGGTCGCGCGCCTGATCGGCGCGGACAAATACCTGGGCGGATGGGTCGACCGGCGGGCAGGGGCGGTGCAGCCGCTGAGTTACGCGCGGGGCCTGGCGCGCGCCGCGCTGAATGCGGGCGCGACGCTGCACACCGACACGCCCGTCACCGGTCTGAGGCGTGACGGCGGCAAGTGGACGGTGTCCACGGCTCGCGGTCCCTCGGTCAGCGCCGATCGCGTGGTGATGTGCACCAATGCCTACGGCGGCGATCTGTGGCCCGGTCTCAAGCCGTCCATCATCGACGCCAACACGTTCCAGGTGGCAACCGCGCCGCTGCCGGACCGCATCCGCGCGGGCATATTCCCCGAGGGCCACGTCACTTCCGACACGCGCAATCTGTTGCTGTACTTTCGTCTGGACCACCAGGGCCGCTTGCTGATGGGTGGCCGCGGTCCGTTCCGCGAGCCCAAGGGCGAGTCGGACTGGGCGCATCTTGAGCGCGTAATGGTGAAGATGTTTCCGCAGGTGGCGGGCACGCCCTTTGAATTCCGCTGGTGCGGCCGGGTTGCCGTCACGCGCGACTATCTGCCGCATCTGCATGCGCCGCAGCCCGGGTTGCTGGTGGACATCGGCTGTCAGGGCCGCGGCGTCGGCTTGCAGACCTGCATGGGCGCGGCCATGGCCGAATACGTCGCCACGGGCGATGCCAATGCGTTGCCCGTGCCGCTGTCGCCGATCGTGCCGTTTCCGCTTTATCCGCTCCGCCGGCTGTACGTCAACGCGGTGGTGAGCTGGTACCGCATGACGGACGGCGGGGTTTGAGGGGCGGCAGCGTCCGCGCCCCGATCCCCGCCAACCCCCCCAAAAAACACACCCAAAACAAAAACCCCGGAACGGTGTCCGGGGTTTCTGGGCTTCACATCAGGCGCTGGGATCAGTCGCCCAGCTTGGCGCGCTGCTCCTGCACCTTCTGCAGGGTTTCGCTGAACTGCGCCATGCGGGCCTTTTCCTGTTCGACGACGGCGGCGGGGGCGCGCTCGACGAAGCTGGCGTTGGACAGCTTGCCCTTGGCCTTGGCGATTTCACCGGCCAGACGGGCGATTTCCTTGTCCAGGCGCACGCGCTCGGCGGCCACGTCGACTTCAACGTGCAGCATCAGGCGGCTGCTGCCCACGACCTGCACGGGCGCGCCGGCGTCGGGCAGCACGTCCAGCACGTCGACCTGGCTCAGCTTGGCCAGCGCGGCCAGGTAGGGCGCGTTGCGCGTCAGCATCGGCGCGTCGCCCTGGGCGCACAGCGGCACCTTCTGGGCGGGCGACAGGCTCATCTCGCCGCGCAGCGCGCGCACGGCTTCGACCTGCGCCTTCAGTTCGGCCACGTCGGCTTCGGCGGCGGTGTCCACCGCATCCGGGTTGGCCTTCGGGTAGGGCTGCACGCTGACGCTGTCGGCCACGCCTTCCTTGCGCTTGCCGGCCACGACAGACACCTTCTGCCACAGCTCTTCCGTGATGAACGGGATGATCGGGTGGGCCAGGCGCAGCACGCATTCCAGGACGCGGATCAGGGTGCGGCGGGTGCCCAGTTGCTGGGCCGGCGTACCGGTCTGGATCTGCACCTTGGCCAGTTCCAGATACCAGTCGCAGTATTCGTCCCACACGTAGCGATAGAGCGCGTTGGCGATGTTGTCGAAACGGTAGTCGGCAAAACCGCGCGCCACGTCGGCTTCCAGCGTCTGCATCTGGCTGATGATCCAGCGGTCCACGAAGGACAGCTCGCCGGCATCCGGCACCGTCAGGTCATGGCCTTCGGTGTTCATCAGCACGAAGCGCGTGGCGTTCCAGAGCTTGTTGCAGAAATTGCGGTAGCCCTCGCAACGCTTCAGGTCGAAGTTGATGTTGCGGCCCAGCGTGGCGTAGGCCGCCATGGTGAAGCGCAGCGCGTCGGTGCCGTAGGCGGGGATGCCGTCCGGGTACTGGCGGCGCGTAGCCTTTTCGATCGCGCCGGCCTGTTTCGGATTCATCAGGCCGTAGGTGCGCTTGGCGACCAGGCCGTCCAGGTCGATGCCGTCGATCAGGTCCACCGGGTCCAGTGTGTTGCCCTTGGACTTGCTCATCTTCTGGCCGTCGGCGTCGCGGATGAGACCGTGCACGTAGACGTGCTTGAACGGGATCTGGCCGGTCAGGTGCGTGGTCAGCATGACCATGCGCGCCACCCAGAAGAAGATGATGTCAAAGCCCGTGACCAGGACGCTGGAGGGCAGGTAACGCTGCAGGTCCGGCGTGTTTTCCGGCCAGCCCAGCGTCGTGAAAGGCACCAGGCCCGACGAGAACCACGTGTCCAGCACGTCCGGATCGCGCGTGAGCGGACCCGTTACGCCAGCGGCGCGCGCCTGTTCGATCGCGCCGGCTTCGTCGTGGGCGACGAACACCTGGCCGTCTTCCGAGTACCAGGCCGGAATCTGGTGGCCCCACCAGAGCTGGCGCGAGATGCACCAGTCCTGGATGTTGTTGAGCCACTGGTTGTAGATGGTGGTCCAGTTGTCCGGGTAGAACTGGATGCGGCCGTCGGCCACGACTTCCAGCGCCACCTCGGTGATGCTCTTGCCCGGGTTCAGCGTGCCTTCCGGCGCGGGCTTGCTCATGGCAACGAACCACTGGTCGGTCAGCATGGGCTCGAGCACGACGCCGGTGCGGTCGCCCTTGGGCTGCATCATCTTGTGCGGCTCGACCTTGACCAGATAGCCCTCGGTCTCCAGTTGCGCAACCACGGCCTTGCGGGCCTCGTAGCGTTCCATGCCCTGGAACTGCTGGGGACCGTTTTCGTTGATGTGCGCGTCCAGCGTGAAGATCACGATCAGGGGCAGATCGTGGCGCATCGCGCAGGCGTAGTCGTTGAAGTCGTGAGCGCCCGTGATCTTCACGCAGCCCGTGCCGAATTCGGGGTCGACGAAGTCGTCGGCAATGATGGGAATGTTGCGGTCGCAAAGCGGCAGTTCGACCTGCTTGCCCACCAGGTGCTTGTAGCGGGGATCATCGGGATGCACGCAAAGCGCGCCGTCGGCCAGCATGGTTTCCGGACGGGTCGTGGCGATGGTCATGCCGCGCAGGGTGACGGTCTGGCCATCCTTGTCGACGATGGTCTGCGGGCCGTCAACGAACGGGTACAGGATGTGCCACATGTGGCCATCGGTCTCTTCGGACTGCACTTCCAGGTCGGACACGGCCGTGAGCAGCTTGGGATCCCAGTTGACCAGGCGCTTGCCGCGATAGATCAGTCCCTGTTTATGAAGACGGACAAAGGTTTCCACCACGCCGCGCGACATGCGGTCGTCCATGGTGAAGTATTCGCGCGGCCAGTCGGCCGAGGCGCCCAGGCGGCGCACCTGCCCGGTGATCGCGCTGCCCGATTTTTCCTTCCATTCCCACACTTTCTCGACGAACTTCTCGCGGCCCAGGTCGTGGCGCGAAACCTTTTGGGCGTCGAGCTGTCTTTCAACGACGATCTGCGTGGCGATGCCGGCGTGGTCGGTGCCGGGAATGAACACGGTGTCGTCGCCCGACATGCGGTGGTAGCGCACCAGCCCGTCCATGATGGTCTGGTTGAACGCGTGGCCCATGTGCAGAGTGCCCGTGACGTTGGGCGGCGGGAACTGGACGACGTACGGCTGGCTTTCCGTCCCCGTTTCCACATGCTGGCCCGCGGCGAAGTACCCGCGCTTGTCCCACTCGGCATACCAGCGGGATTCCAGTTCGGAGGGTTCGAAGCTCTTCGAGAGTTCCGGGGTTTCGCCGGCGATGGGCGCGGCGTTCGGGGGAGCAGCTTGAGTCATTACTAAGTTCCGGCAGACAGGGGCGCCCGGGTAGGGAGCGGGCAGCAAACCGCTCATTTTAAGATGTATTGCGGTCTTCTCGGCGTGTTAGAATGCCGGGTTGCTGTAAACCTTTTAGAAGTCCCTGAATTCATTGAGGATTCCTTCGGAAATGCGTGCAGAATCATCGGATTCGCGTGCAACCGGAATCCCGCTTGCATTCCAGGATGCGTCCGACAGGTCGGCAGTGTCGAATCCTGTTTTGGCGGTGGTTCAGAACGGCCCGAGCCCCGCCAAGCAATTAACTAGAAACCCGTCAGAAATCAGTTTTCGGAGTCTTTTATGTCCATCCAACGCACCCTCTCGATCATCAAGCCCGACGCCGTCGCCAAGAACGTGATCGGCCAGATCGTCGGCCGTTTCGAGCAAGCCGGCCTGAAGGTCATCGCCGCCCGCCTGACCCAACTGTCGCGCGCCGACGCCGAGCGTTTCTACGCCGTGCACGCCGCCCGTCCCTTCTTCAAGGACCTGGTCGACTTCATGATCTCGGGCCCCGTGTTCGTGCAAGTGCTGGAAGGCGAAGACGCCATCCAGAAGAACCGCGACCTGATGGGCGCCACGGACCCCAAGAAGGCTGAAGCCGGCACCATCCGCGCCGATTTCGCCGACAGCATCGACGCCAACGCCGTCCACGGCTCCGACGCTCCGGAAACGGCCGCTGTCGAAGTGGCTTTCTTCTTCCCCGAAATCAACATCCACAGCCGTTAATTTTTGGCTTAAGTTGTTGAAAGCGCTTTAAGTTTTACCTGGTTATGGAATCCGTCGAACGAATCAATCTGCTGGGGCTGGACGGCTCCGCCCTGTCCGAATTGGTCGGGCAGTGGGGCGGCAAGCCGTTTCGTGCCCGCCAGTTGCAGCGCTGGATGCACCAGCGCGGCGCCGATTCGTTCGACGCCATGACCGACCTGGCCCGCGATTTTCGCAGCCAGCTTGCGTCGCATTGCCGCATCGAGGCATTGCCCGTCAACATTGAGCAGCGCTCGACCGACGGCACCCGCAAGTGGCTGTTTGACGTGGGGCAGGGCAACGCCATCGAAACCGTCTTCATCCCCGAAGACGACCGCGGCACACTGTGCATTTCCAGCCAGGCCGGCTGCGTGGTGAACTGCCGCTTCTGCTCGACCGGGCACCAGGGCTTCAACCGCAACCTGAAGACCAGCGAAATCATCGGCCAGTTGTGGTGGGCCAAGCGCGTGCTCGAAGCCGACATCGGCACGGCCCGGCTTGAAAGCGCCCGCGCCACCGAAGACACGCGCGTCATCAGCAACGTCGTCATGATGGGCATGGGCGAACCCCTGCTCAACTACGACCAGGTCCTGCCCGCGCTGCGCCTGATGCTCGACGACAACGCGTACGGCCTGTCGCGCCGCCGCGTCACCGTGTCCACCTCCGGCGTCGTCCCCATGATGGACCGCCTGTCGCAAGACTGTCCCGTGGCACTGGCCGTTTCGCTGCACGCGCCCAACGACGCGCTGCGCGACGAGCTCGTGCCGCTGAACAAGAAATACCCGCTGAAAGAGTTGCTGGCTGCCTGCGAACGCTATCTTGCGTTTGCGCCGCGCGACTTCATCACGTTTGAATACTGCATGCTGGACGGCATCAACGACACCGACCAGCACGCCAAGGAACTGATCCACATTGCACGCCAGGTGCGCTGCAAGCTGAACCTCATCCCGTTCAACCCATTTCCCGCCTCCGGCCTGAAGCGATCGGCCTCGGCGCGGGTGAAGGTGTTTGCCCAACGTCTCATGGACGCCGGCATCATCACCACGGTCCGCAAGACCCGGGGCGACGACATCGATGCGGCTTGCGGCCAGCTGGCCGGAGAGGTGCGGGACCGCACTCGGATCACCGAGCGCAATGCCGCACAGCGCCAGACCATACCAATTAAACAGGTGCACGCATGACGCAGGATTTCGCTTCTGCAGTTTCCGACTCGTCCGCCGCCGCGGTGGGCAGCGTGGGCGCCGCCTTGCGCGGCCTGCGCCTATCCAAGGGCTGGTCGCTCGACGAGGTCTCCAGCCGCATCAAGTTTTCTACCAAGCAGATCGAAGCCCTTGAAAACGAACAGTGGGATCACCTGCCCACCGGCGTTTCCTTGCGCGGCCTCGTCCGCAACTATGCACGCCTGCTGGGCGCCGACGCCGAGGCCATCGTCGATTCGCTCGACCCCAAGGCCCGCGTCACCGGCCCGGCCAAGCTCAGCCCCAGTTCGCTGCATTCGGCGCATTCCATTCCCCAATCCAGCGCCGACGACGACCGCTCGTCCACGACGTCCTGGGGCTGGCTGATCGCCATCGTGCTGGTGCTGGCCGCCGGCGTGGCATATGCCTTCTGGCAAGGTTGGCTGCCGCAGCAGTGGCTGCCGGCCGACTGGCTGCCGAAGTCGACCAAGTAACACGGTTCCACCCGATGCAAGATTCTTCTCTGCCTTGCCAGGACGCGCCGCCTCCCCCGGTGGGAGCCGCAGCGCGCCGCGCCACGCGTTCCGTGGCGATCAAGTGGGGTGATCGCGTCGTGACGGTGGGCGGAGACGCCCCGGTCGTGGTCCAGTCCATGACCAACACCGACACCGCGGACGCCATTGCCACCGCGATCCAGGTCAAGGAGCTGGCGCTGGCCGGCTCCGAGCTCGTGCGCATCACCGTGAACACGCCGGAAGCCGCCCGCGAGGTCGTCGCCATCCGCGAACAGCTCGACCGCATGGGCGTGAACGTGCCGCTGGTGGGCGACTTCCACTACAACGGCCACAAGCTGCTGACGCAGTTTCCGGAATGCGCCCAGGCGCTGTCCAAATACCGCATCAACCCCGGCAACATGGGGGGCGGCAAGCGCCGCGACGACAACTTCGCGCAAATGATCGAAGTCGCCTGCCGCTACGACAAGCCGGTGCGCATCGGCGTCAACTGGGGCAGCCTCGACCACGAACTCATGGCGCGCAAGATGGACGAAAACAGCCGGCGCGCCCAGCCTTGGGAAGCGCAGGCCGTCATGCGCGATGCGCTCGTTGTTTCGGCCATCAGCAATGCCCAGCGCGCCGAAGAACTCGGCCTGCGGCGCGACGCGATCATCCTGTCGTGCAAGGTCAGCCATGTCCAGGATCTCATCGCGGTCTACCGTGATCTGTCCGCCCGTTGCGACTATCCCCTGCATCTTGGCCTGACCGAGGCGGGCATGGGCAGCAAGGGCATCGTGGCTTCGACCGCCGCGCTTGCCGTGCTGATGCAGCAAGGCATCGGCGACACCATCCGCATTTCGCTCACGCCTGAACCCGGCGGCGAGCGCAGCCGCGAAGCCATCGTCGCGCAGGAAATCCTGCAGACCATGGGACTGCGCGCCTTCACGCCCATGGTCGTCGCCTGCCCGGGCTGCGGCCGCACCAGCAGCACGTTCTTCCAGGAACTTGCCGACAGCATCCAGTCGTTCCTGCGCCGGCAGATGCCGGTGTGGCGCGCGCAATACCCCGGCGTCGAATCCATGAACGTCGCGGTGATGGGCTGTGTGGTCAATGGGCCGGGCGAAAGCCGTCATGCCGACATCGGCATCAGCCTGCCGGGTACCGGCGAAGTGCCGGCCGCGCCGGTGTTCGTCGACGGCGAGCGTACGGTGACGCTCAAGGGCGACCATATCGCCGAAGAGTTCCAGGCCATCGTTGAAGAATACGTTGCGCGCCGTTATGGCGCGCTCGCCTCTCACTAAAGTAAGGGTGTAGCCACTGGCGCGCGTCTCGGGCGCGCCCGTGGCATGATCAAGATGACTCAAGCTTTCCAGAAAGTCGCCGCCATACGCGGCATGAATGATCTGCTGCCGGGGGCTAGCGCCCGCTGGGAGCAATTCGAGGAAATCGTGCGCGGCTGGCTGCGCGGCTACGGCTATCGCAATGTGCGCACGCCGGTGCTTGAGCATACGCGCCTGTTTGCGCGCGGTATCGGCGAAGTCACCGACATCGTCGAAAAAGAGATGTACACGTTCACCGACGCGCTCAACGGCGAATCGCTAACCATGCGCCCCGAGATGACCGCCGGCATCGTGCGCGCCTCCATCGAGCACAACCTGCTCTACGACCGTCCGCAACGCGTCTACTCCATCGGTCCCGTCTTCCGCCACGAGCGCCCGCAGCGCGGCCGCTACCGTCAGTTCCACCAGATCGACGTGGAGGCCCTTGGCTTTGCCGGTCCCGATGTGGACGCGGAACTCATCGTCATGCTGGCCCGCCTCTGGAAGCTGCTGGGCCTGAAGGACGTGCGCCTTGAACTCAATTCGCTGGGCCAACCCGCTGAGCGCGCCGCGCACCGCGCTGCCCTGATCCAGCATCTGGAAAAGCACCGCGACATCCTCGACGAGGACGGCCAGCGCCGCATGTACAGCAATCCGCTGCGCGTCCTGGACACCAAGAACCCCGCCATGCAGGAAATGGCCGACAGCGCGCCGCGCCTGTTCGACTTCCTGGGCGAAGAGTCCCGCGCGCACTTCGACGGCGTGTGCCAGCGCCTCACCGACGCCGGCATCGAATACCGCTTGAACCCGCGTCTGGTCCGCGGCCTGGACTACTACAACCTCACCGTCTTCGAATGGGTCACCGACCGTCTCGGTTCCCAAGGCACGGTTTGCGGCGGCGGCCGCTACGACGGCCTGGTCGAACTCTTGGGCGGCAAGACCGCGCCGGCCGTGGGCTTTGCCATCGGCATGGAGCGTCTGCTCGACCTCTGGGAACAAAGCGTTGAAATCGCCGCACCGGCCGAGTGCGATGTCTACATCGTGCATCAGGGCGAAGACGCGCAGCGCCTGGCCGCCCGGGTCGGCGAAGACCTGCGCGACGCGGGCCTCTCGGTCATCGTGCATGCCGGATCGGCAGGCTTCAAGTCGCAATTCAAGCGCGCGGACGCCAGCGGCGCCCGCGTTGCGGTTATCCTTGGCGCCGACGAAGTGGCGTCGCAGACGGCCAGCGTCAAGTTCCTGCGCGCAGAAGAGCAGGGCGAGGCGGCGCAGCAACAGGTTCCGCTGGCAAAGCTGGCCGACGCATTGAACAACAAGGGTTAAGGCATGGCATACGATCTTGAAGAACAGGAAAAACTCGACGCGATCAAGGCGTGGTGGGCCCGCTACGGGACGCTGCTGCTGGCCCTGACGACGGTGGTGCTCCTGGCTTGGGGCGGCTGGTGGGGCTGGAAGGCGTACGAATCGCATCAGGCCAACCAGGCCATGGGTTACTTCGAAGCGCTGGAAGACGCCGCTCGCCTGGGCGGCGCCGATTCCTCGGTGCGCATCAAGACCGCCGCCTCGACGCTGCGCGAAAAATATCCCAACACCGGCTATGCCGCGCGCGGCGCCCTTGTGGCAGCGCAGGCCCTGCAGGCGCAAAAGGACGACGCCGGCGCCCGCGAACAGCTCGAATGGCTGGCTGGCCAAGGCAAGAACCCCGCCATGCAAGCCGTGGCGCGCCTGCGTCTGGCAGGCATGATGCTGGACCAGAAGCAATACGACGCCGCGCTGGCGCAGTTGAACAATCCGCCGGCCGCCTTTGCCGCCTTGTTCGCTGACCGCCGCGGCGACGTGCTGGCTGCGCAAGGCAAGCGCGAGGAAGCGCGCGCGGCCTGGCAGAGCGCCATTGATGGCCTGGGCCTGGCCAACCCCCTGACCCAGGTTGTGCAACTGAAACTGGATGCCTTGAGCGGAGCGTGACTGTAATGCGTAAATTTGCACCTGGCCGTACGTGGCGCGGCGCCGTTCTGCTGGCAAGCCTGCTTGCCCTGGGTGGTTGCGGCATGTTTTCCCATGACGACGGCCGTTACGATCCCGCGCCCTTGACCGAATACAAGGCCGGCATGTCCGTGCGCCAGGTCTGGTCCACGTCCATCGGCAGCGGCTCCGGCCTGGGCTTCGCGCCCACCGTGCTCGGCGACGCCATCTATGCCGCGACGCCTGACGGCTCCGTCGGCAAGTTCGATCTGCAAAGCGGCCGTGTCATCTGGAAGGCCAAGGCCGACACCAAATTGTCTGCCGGCGCCGGCAGCGATGGCACCACCACCGCCGTGGCGTCCCCCAACGGCGACGTCATCGCCTTCGACGACACCGGCAAGGTGAAATGGAAGGTCCGCGCCACCAGCGACGTCGCCATCCCGCCGGTTGTCGGCTACGGCATCGTCGTTGTTCGCAGCGGCGACTATCGCATCCAGGCCTTCGACGCCAACAGCGGCGAGCGCGTCTGGAGCGTGCAGCGTCCCGGCCCCTCGCTCGCCTTGCGCAGCGTTGCGCAGATGGTCCTGGCCGAAGGCCTGGTCATCACGGGTCTGCCTGGCGGCAAGCTCCTTGCCATCGCGTCCAACAGCGGCAACGTGCAATGGGAAGGCACCGTCGCCACGCCGCGCGGCGCTGGCGACCTGGAGCGCCTGACCGACGTGGTCGGCGCGCCTCGCATCGCCGGCAACCTGCTGTGCGCCGTCGCTTATCAGGGACGTATCGTTTGCTTTGATGTCACCGCCGGCGGCCGTCCGCTCTGGACGAAAGACTTCTCCAGCGTCAGCGGTCTCACCCTGGACGACCGCTTCGCCTTTTCCGCCGACCAGAACAGCGTGGTCAACGCGTTTGCACTGGATAATGGCGGTAATCTCTGGAAGCAGGCCGCCCTGAAGAACCGCCAGGTCACCGCTCCGGCTATGCTGGGGGGTGCGCTGGCTGTCGGCGATCTGGACGGATATGTGCATTTCCTGTCGCGCAGCGATGGCAGCCTGATGGCGCGTCTGTCGGTGGGTGGCGGCGCGGTCGTGTCGCCGCCGCAGACGACGTCCCAAGGCGTGCTGGTCCAGACGGGCAATGGCAATCTCGTCCTGATCGGCACCAACTGAACCTTATAAAACAAAGCCTTTTACCGTGTCTTTCAAGCCTGTCGTTGCCCTGGTCGGCCGCCCCAATGTGGGGAAATCGACCCTTTTCAACCGCCTGACGCGATCGCGCGCCGCGCTGGTGGCCGACTATTCCGGCCTGACCCGCGATCGCCATTACGGCGAGGGCAGGGTGGGCGATATTCCGTTCATCGCCATCGATACCGGCGGCTTCGAGCCCGTGGCCAAGGACGGCATCCTGCTCGAAATGGCCCGCCAGACCCGGCAGGCCATCGCCGAGGCGGACGTCGTCGTGTTCCTGGTGGATGCGCGCGCGGGCATCAACGCGCACGACCACGAAATTGCGCAACTGCTGCGCAAATCCGGCCAGCAGCGCGTGCTGCTGGCGGTGAACAAGGCCGAAGGCATGGGCCTGGGGCCCGCCATCGCCGAATTCCATGAACTCGGCCTGGGCCAGCCCTATCCGATTTCGGCGGCGCATGGCGATGGCATCGTCGACCTGATCGAGCTCGCGCTCAAGGATCTGGCCGAACCGCCTGCCGAAGAAGAACCGGCCGAAGAAGGCGAACACGATCATCGCATCAAGCTGGCGATCGTGGGCCGTCCCAACGTGGGCAAGTCCACGCTCATCAACACGTTCATGGGCGAAGAACGCGTCATCGCGTTCGACATGCCGGGCACCACGCGCGACGCGATCGAAATCGATTTCGATCGCGACGGCCGCCGCTACACGCTTATCGACACCGCCGGTCTGCGCAAGCGCGGCAAGGTGTTCGAGGCCGTCGAAAAGTTTTCCGTCATCAAGACCTTGCAGGCCATCGAGGCCAGCAACGTCGTGCTGCTGATGCTCGACGCGCAAACCGAAATCTCCGAGCAGGACGCGCACATCGCCGGGTTCGTGCTGGAAACCGGGCGTGCCGTGGTCGTGGCCGTCAACAAGTGGGATGGCCTGGACGGCGAAGAAAAGGAACGCATCGAGCGCGAGTTCAACCGCAAGCTGCGCTTCCTGTCGTTCGCGCGCGTCCACACGATCTCGGCGCTGCGCGGGCAGGGCATCAAGCCCTTGCTCAAGTCCATCAATGCCGCACACGCCGCCGCGTTTGCCAAGCTGTCCACGCCCAAGCTCACGCGCGAGCTGCAAGCCGCAGTCGAACAGCAGCAGCCGCCGCGCAAGGGCATCTTCCGTCCCAAGTTGCGCTACGCGCACCAGGGCGGACAGAACCCGCCGCTGGTCGTCATCCACGGCAATGCGCTGGACGCGATTCCCGACTCGTACCGCCGTTACCTCGAAACGCGTTTCCGCAATGCGTTCGACCTGGCCGGTACGCCGCTGCGCATTGAATTCAAGTCTTCGCACAACCCCTACACGCAGGAAAGCTGATCCATGAGCCGTTTCTGGAGTCCCGTTGTCGGGACGCTCAGTCCGTATGTGCCGGGCGAGCAGCCCAAGCTTCAGAATCTGGTCAAGCTGAACACCAACGAGCATCCTTACGGGCCCTCGCCCAAGGTGCTCGATGCGATCCGCGCGGCCTGCGACGATACGCTCAAGCTCTATCCGGATCCCTCCTCGGACCGCCTGCGCGAGGCCATCGCAACGGCCGTCGGCGCGCAGCCGCAGCAGGTGTTCGTGGGCAACGGATCCGACGAGGTGCTGGCGCACGCATTTCTTGCGCTGCTCAAGCATGATCGCCCGCTGCGGTTCCCGGACATCACCTACAGCTTCTACCCGGTGTATTGCGGCCTGTACGGCATCGAGTTCGAAACGATGCCGCTCACCGCGGACTTCCGCATCGACGTCGAAGACTACCTGCCGGCGCGCCATGGTCATGCCGGCGCCATCATCTTCCCGAACCCCAATGCCCCCACCGGCCGCGCACTCAGCGCCGCCGAAGTCGAACGCATCGTCGCCGGCAACCCTGACACGGTCGTCGTCGTGGACGAGGCGTATGTGGATTTCGGCGCCGAATCGGTGATCCCGCTGGTCTCGCGCTACGACAACCTGCTGGTGGTGCAGACGCTTTCCAAGTCGCGCTCGCTGGCCGGTTTGCGCGTGGGCTTTGCCGTGGGCAGCGCCGCGCTCATCGACGGCCTGGAGCGGGTAAAGAACAGTTTCAACTCCTACCCCATCGATCGGCTGGCATCCGCCGGCGCAGTGGCGGCGCTGGAGGATACGGAGTATTTTGAGCAGACCCGCAACGCCGTGATCGAAACCCGGTCGCGCATGACCGCAGGGCTGGAGTCGCTGGGCTTCGAGGTGCTCCCGTCGGCGGCGAACTTCGTGTTTGCACGCCACCCGGGAAAAGACGCCGCGACGCTCGCCGCCGCCCTGCGTGAACGCAGCATCATCGTGCGTCATTTCCGTCATGCTCGGATCGACCAATTCCTGCGCATCACGGTGGGTACGGAAGGCCAATGCGACATGCTTCTGCAAGCGCTCGACAAGATCCTGCAGGCGTGATTTCAAGGGCTTTTCAGCTGGAAAACTCTGGTCTCATTTTTGCTTCCCGGCCAAGTAGCACGGGCCGGGAAAACCCTGTAGAGTACGTGTTTCGGCGTGCTCCACCAGTACAAAAAGCGCGTCATCACTCAATAACAATCAAATGGAGCCTGGCCAATGAGCAATAAAGGGCAAACTCTGCAAGATCCGTTCCTCAACACGCTGCGCAAGGATCATGTGCCCGTGTCGATCTACCTCGTGAACGGCATCAAGCTTCAAGGGCAAATCGAATCCTTCGACCAATACGTCGTGCTGCTGCGCAATACGGTCACCCAAATGGTCTACAAGCACGCCATCTCGACCGTCGTCCCCGCGCGTGCCGTCAATTTTCAAGTGGAAGTCCCTGCTGAGTAATCTCGCTCCAGCTTTACCTTTTATTGCCCGCCAGACGGTTCCCGTCGGCGGGCATTTTCGCTTTGGCTCGAATATGGTGCATGTATGCGCGCTCTGATCATCAGTGTGGATCTCGGTGATCCGGACTTCACGGCGCACGCCGAGGAATTCGCCATGCTGGCCAAGGGCGCGGGCGCCGAAATCGTCGGCACCCTGACGGCCCGCCGCGATCGTCCCGACGCCAAGTTCTTCATCGGCTCCGGCAAGGCCGACGAGGGCGTCGCGATGGCGCAGGCGCTGCTCGCCGATATCGTCCTTTTCGATCAGCCTTTGTCGCCCGCCCAACAACGCAACCTTGAACGCGCCTTCAACTTGCGCGTGGTGGATCGCGTCGCCCTCATCCTGGATATCTTCGCGCTGCGCGCAAAGAGCCACGAAGGCAAGCTGCAGGTCGAACTGGCGCAGCTCCAGCATCTGGCCACGCGCCTCACGCGCATGTGGAGCCACCTGGAGCGGCAGCGTGGCGGCATCGGGATGCGCGGCCCCGGCGAATCCCAGCTCGAAATGGACCGCCGCATGATCGGCGCCAAGGTCAAGACGCTGCGCGAACGGCTCGACAAAGTCGAGCGCCAGCGCATCACCCAACGGCGCGCCCGCGCGCGGGGTGGGGCGCTGTCGGTGTCCCTGGTCGGCTATACCAACGCCGGCAAGTCGACGCTGTTCAACGCGCTGACCCGGGCCGACGCCTACGCCGCCGACCAGCTCTTTGCCACGCTGGACACGACGACGCGCCGCATCTGGATCGAAGGCGCCGGATCGGTGGTGGTGTCAGACACCGTGGGCTTCATCCGCGACCTGCCTCACAACCTTATTGCTGCCTTCCGGGCCACCCTCGAAGAAACCGTGCACGCCGACCTGCTGCTGCATGTGGTGGACTCGGCCAGCCCGCAGCGGGATGAGCAGATTTTCGAAGTGAACAAGGTCCTCGCCGAAATAGGCGCTGCCGCGATTCCAACCATTCTGGTATACAACAAGATCGACCGGGCGGGATTGGAACCGCGGGTGGAGCGCGATGCACATGGTACGATTGCGCGAGTATTTGTAAGCGCCACCGAGCGCGCCGGTTTGGATGCGTTGCGCGGGGCAATTGCGGAGACCGGACAGATTGTGGGAAACAATGCCGCGAATTATCAAACTCTTCAATCTGAATGACCCCGGTTGGGGTCGTGGAAACAACAATGGCTCCGAGCCGCCGCCCAAGCGGCCCCAAGGCAACGGAGACGGCCCTCCTGACCTGGACGAGGTCTGGCGCGATTTCAACAATCGCATCGGGAACCTGTTCGGGCGCAAGGGCGGTGGCGGCAATAACCGCCCCGGCAACCGTGGCGGCATGACGCCGCCATCCCCGCGCGGCACACGCATCGGCCTGGGCGTCATTGCTCTGGTCGCGGCGGGCATCTGGCTGGCCAGCGGCTTTTACATCGTGCAAGAAGGCCAGGTCGCGGTCGTGACCCAATTCGGCAAATACAAGAGCACGTCGCAAGCCGGTTTCCAGTGGCGTCTGCCGTACCCCATTCAAAGCCATGAAATCGTCAACGTGTCGCAACTGCGCACGTTCGAAGTCGGATTCCGTGGCGGCGCGCGCAACAAGGTCCTGCCCGAAGCGCTGATGCTCACGACGGACGAGAACATCGTCGATATGCAGTTCGTCGTCCAGTACCGCCTGAAGGCAGACGGCGCGCCCGACTATCTCTTCAAGACGCGCGACCCGGACGAGTCCGTGCGCCAGGCATCCGAAACCGCCATGCGCGAAGTCGTGGGCAAGCAGTCGATGGACTTCGTGCTGTACGAAGGCCGTACGACGGTGGCTTCCCAAGTCCAGGCGCTGATGCAGCAGATCCTTGATCGCTACCAGACGGGCGTGCAGATCAGCACCGTCGCCATCCAGAACGTGCAACCGCCCGAGCAGGTGCAGGCCGCGTTCGACGACGCCGTCAAGGCCGGTCAGGATCGCGAGCGCCAGATCAACGAAGGCCAGGCCTACGCCAATCAGGTCGTGCCGCTGGCCAGCGGTCAGGCATCGCGCATGACGGAACAGGCTGAAGGTTACAAGGCCAAGGTCGTCGGCGATGCGCAAGGTAATACGTCGCGCTTCACCAGCATCCTGGGCGAATACGAAAAGTCGCCTCAAGTCATGCGCCAGCGCATGTACCTGGAAAGCATGCAGGACATCTTCACCCGCGCCAGCAAGGTCATGGTCGACACCAAGAGCAACAACAACATGTTGTATTTGCCCCTGGACAAGATCATGCATCTGGCCGCTCAGGACGCAGGCAAGTCGAACATCGGCAGCTCTGGCTCGCCCGTGTCCAATGCGCCTGTCCAGCAGCCTCCGCGCGGTACGGCCGCGCCGGTGCCGCAGCCTTCCGGCAGCAGCAATAGCAACACGCTGCCCCGCGACCGTATGTCGCGCTAATCCGGAGGAGTCCTGAACATGAATCGTCTTATGCCCATCCTGGTCGGCCTGCTCATCGTGCTGGCCCTCCTTTCCTCCAGCGTTTTCGTGGTGCGCGAGCGCGACTATGCCTTGGTGTTCTCGCTGGGCGAGGTCCGCCGCGTCATCAGCGAACCTGGCCTTTACTTCAAGGTTCCGCCGCCTTTCCAGAATGTCGTCACGCTCGACAAGCGCATTCTGACCATCGAAACCAACGAAGCCGAGCGCATCCAGACTTCCGAAAAGAAGAACCTGCTGATCGACTCCTACGTCAAGTGGCGCATTGCGGATCCCCGCGTGTTCTACGTGACGTTCGGCGGTAACGAGCGCGCGGCCCAAGAGCGTCTGCAGGCTCAGATCCGCGACGCCCTGAACGCGTCGGTCAACGTGCGTACCGTGCGGGACGTGGTCTCGACCGAACGCGACAAGATCATGACGGAGATCCTGGAAAACGTCGCCAAGCGTGCCGAGCCCCTGGGCGTGCAGATCGTCGACGTGCGCCTGCGCCGCATCGAGTTCGCACCGGAAATCTCCGAGTCGGTCTACCGCCGCATGGAAGCCGAGCGTACCCGCGTCGCCAACGAGCTGCGTTCCATCGGCGCCGCCGAAGGCGAGAAGATTCGCGCGGAAGCAGATCGCCAGCGCGAGGTCATCGTGGCCCAGGCGTACGCCAAGGCCCAGGGCATCATGGGTGAGGGGGACGCCGCAGCGGCGGCCATCTACGCCCAAGCCTATGGCAAGAACCCGGACTTCTACACGTACTACAAGAGCCTGGAAGCCTATCGCGCATCGTTCTCCAAGCCGGGCGATGTGCTGGTCGTGGACCCCAGCTCCAGCTTCTTCCAGTTCATGAAGGATCCGGCGGGCGCTGCCTTGGCGCCGGTCACCGTGCCGGCCAAGTGATCTTGCCCAGCTAGCACGAACGAAAAGCCCCTCGGGTCCCCGAGGGGCTTTTCTGCTTCAGGCGGGACGATTTCCGCCCGGTATCCAGGGCGCGGCCGGGCAGTCCGGCCACGCCCGACCCACGGCTGGCGCTCGCGGCTGAACCATGTACAATACCGCGTAAGCTAGAAAACATTCCGCAGCGGCTGAGCGGGCTTACGCCCCTCAGCCGCTTTTCGTTTGGGCGACGCCCACGCATCACTTGGCGTTATTCAGGTAAACACATTCATGGGTAACTGGCTGCTGCCCGAAAGCCTTGCCGACGTACTTCCGGCAGAGGCTCGGCGCATCGAGGAACTGCGCCGCGAACTTCTCGATCTTTACCGTACTTACGGGTTCGAGCTGGTCGCGCCGCCCCTGGTCGAGTACATCGATTCATTGCTGTCGGGCACCGGCAGCGATCTGGATCTGCGCACCTGCAAGCTGGTCGACCAGCTTTCGGGCCGCACGCTGGGCGTGCGCGCGGACATGACTCCCCAGGTTACGCGCATCGACGCGCACTTGCTGAACCGCGCGGGCGTCACCCGCCTGTGTTACTGCGGCAACGTGCTGCATGCGCGCCCCTCGGACTTGCTGTCCAGCCGCGAACTGCTGCAGATCGGCGCTGAAATCTACGGCCATGCCGGATTCGAAGCCGACCTCGAAATCATCCAGCTCGTGCTGGAAACGGTTGCCATCGCTGGCGTGCGCAATCCGCGACTGGACCTGTGTCATTCCGGCGTGCTGCGCGCCATCCTGAAATCGGACCCGGCAGCGGCCGAACTGGCGCAGGACGCCATCCGGCTGATGCGCGACAAGGATGTGCCCGGATTGGGTGAGCTCGTGGCACGCGCGCCCGGCATCCGTCCGGAAACGTTGAAGGCGCTGCAGTTGCTGCCCACGTTGTACGGTGGTCCCGAAGTGCTCAAGGTTGCCCGTCGCGACCTGCCGGCACTGCCGGGTGTCGCCGAGGCGCTCGACGCGCTTCAGGCGGTGGTGGATGCGATGCCGAACGTGTCGTTCAGTGTGGATCTGGCCGACGTGGGCGGTTACGCTTACCACACGGGCGTCAAGTTCGCCCTGTACGCCGAAGGCTGGCACGACGCGTTGGTCAGTGGTGGCCGCTACGACGACGTCAGCCGCGCGTTCGGCCGCGCGCGTCCGGCCACGGGCTTCAGTCTTGATTTACGCAAGCTGGCGGCGGGTCTGCCGCCGGCGGAAAGGGCGCGAGCGGTTCGTGCGCCCTGGGGGCAAGCCCCCGCTCTGACCGAGGCGGTTCGCCGCTTGCGCCGGTCAGGGGAAATCGTCGTTCAGGTATTGCCCGGTCACGAGCAGGATCAGGACGAATTCGTTTGCGATCGCGAGCTGGCGCTGCAGGATGGCGTCTGGACGGTCAAAACGCTGTGACTAACTCCCTCTCGGAAACGAGGGGGCCGCGGGGAGATTTCCGGATTTCCCGAGAAACTCGAAATTGATTCGTATCATGAGCAAGAACGTAGTCGTAATCGGCACCCAATGGGGTGACGAGGGCAAGGGCAAGATCGTCGACTGGCTGGCGGAATCCGTCCAGGGCGTGGTCCGCTTCCAGGGCGGTCACAATGCCGGCCATACGCTGTGGATCAATGGCAAGAAGACGATTCTTCGCCTGATCCCGTCGGGCATCATGCACCCCGGCGTCACCTGCTTCATCGGCAATGGCGTCGTGCTGTCCCCGGAAGCCCTGCTCAAGGAAATCGAAGAGCTGGAGGCCGCCGGCCTGGATGTGCGTTCGCGCCTGCAGATCTCCGAAATCTGCCCGCTGATCCTGCCGTACCACGTCGCCATCGACAAGGCGCGTGAAGCACGCAAGGGCGAGGGCAAGATCGGCACCACCGGTCGCGGCATCGGCCCGGCCTACGAAGACAAGGTCGCCCGCCGTGCCCTGCGCGTGCAAGATCTCTTCAATCCTTCGCTGTTCGACGAAAAGCTCGCCGAAGTGCTGGATTACCACAACTTCGTGCTGACCAAGTACCTGGGCGCGGAAGCCGTTTCGGCCAACGAAGTCCGCGATCAAGCCATGGCGCTCGCGCCGGCCATCGCCCCGATGGTCAAGGATGTCTCCAGCAACCTGTACGCCATGCAGCAGGAAGGCAAGCGCCTCCTGTTCGAAGGTGCGCAAGGCGCGTTGCTGGACGTCGATCACGGCACGTACCCCTTCGTCACCAGCAGCAACTGCGTGGCAGGTGCGGCCTCGGCCGGCGCCGGCGTGGGTCCCCAGCAACTGGATTACGTTCTGGGCATCACCAAGGCGTACACCACGCGCGTCGGCTCCGGCCCGTTCCCCACGGAACTGGTCGACGAGATCGGCACCCGCCTGGCCACCATCGGCAAGGAATTCGGTTCGGTCACGGGCCGTCCGCGCCGCTGCGGCTGGTTCGACGGCGCGGCGTTGAAGCGTTCGGTCCGCCTGAACGGCATTTCCGGTCTGTGCATCACCAAGCTGGACGTGCTGGACGGCCTGGAAACCATCCAGTTGGGCGTCGGTTATCGCGTCAATGGTGAATTCCGCGACGTGCTGCCCTACGGCGCGCACGCCGTGGCGCAGGCGCAACCGGTGCTCGAAGAGCTGCCCGGCTGGAGCGAGTCCACCGTCGGCATCACCGAATACGCCAAGCTGCCCGCCGCGGCGCGCCGCTACCTCGAGCGCGTGGCGGAAGTCTGCGGAGTGCCGATCGACCTGGTGTCCACCGGTCCGGACCGCAACGAGACCATTGTTTTGCGTCATCCCCTGAAGGGCTGACATCGGGTTATTATTCCCAAGGCCGCCGCCGGTCATACCGGCGGCGGCCTTTTCGTATTTTTGTGCAGGAGATGCTTGCCTATGAGCACGCCGACCAGTGACGATAGCCATCTGTGGGTAACGTGGGACGATTACAACCGCTTGATCGAGCGCCTTACTTTGCAGGTGCATCAGTCGGGCTGGAAGTTTGACAAGATTCTTTGCCTGGCGCGCGGCGGTATGCGTGTAGGCGACGTCATGTCGCGCATTTTTGACGTGCCGCTGGGCATTCTTGCCACCAGCAGCTATCGCGAGGCAGCCGGCACCAAGCAAGGCGACATGGATATCGCCCAGTTCATCACCATCACCCGCGGCACGCTTTCCGGCCGGGTGTTGCTGGTGGACGACATGGTGGATACCGGCAAGACGTTCAACAAGGTGTTCGATCACCTGAAGAGCCAGTTCGCCGACATCACCGAATTGCGCAGCGCCGTGCTGTGGTGGAAGGGGCATTCCCTGGCAACGCCCGACTATTACGTCGAGAAGCTTCCCACGAATCCCTGGATTCACCAGCCGTTTGAAGATTACGACAGCTTGCGTCCCCATCAGCTGGAAGCCTGGATCCGCAAGGGTTCCCAGAGCTGATTGCTGGCGGGGCAGGGACGGGGTGCTGGCCGCGGTCGAGCGCTGGCAGTAGGCAAACCGTCCTTACCCATGCTAGAATCGCTGGTTATCGCTAAACCGAACTTGGCTTGTTACTCTCTGGGTAGTCTTTGGGTAACGGAAACAGCCAGCTCAAACCCGGGCGAAGCGTGCCCGGGTTGCGCTTTCAAGGCGTTGCTGGAAAAGCAAGCCAGGTTTGTCATCAACTTTGTTACCCTACAAGCAGGCCAATTACTTTATGCCTATCGTTCGACTGAAGGAAAACGAACCGTTTGAAGCCGCTCTGCGCCGCTTCAAGCGCACCATCGAAAAGACCGGTTTGCTCACCGAACTGCGCTCGCGCGAGTTCTATGAGAAGCCCACCGCCGAGCGCAAGCGCAAGCATGCCGCCGCCGTGAAGCGCCACTACAAGCGCATCCGTAGCCAACAACTGCCCCCGCGCCTGTATTGATTTCTGATTCCCGAATCTATTGATTCCAGAATCATTCATCCAGGATTTGCTCGCCCGAGTCGACGTCGTCGACGTTGTCGGGCGATATGTGCAGTTGCGAAAGGGTGGGGCCAACTTGCTTGGCCTGTGCCCCTTTCATAACGAAAAAAGCCCCTCGTTCACTGTCAGCCCCACCAAGCAGTTCTATCACTGCTTCGGATGTGGTGCACACGGCAGCGCCATCACCTTCTTGATGGAACATACGGGCGCCAGTTTCCCCGACGCCGTGCGCACGCTCGCGGCGTCGGCGGGAATGACGGTCCCCGAAGAAAACCGCAGTCCCCGCCAGCAGCAGGAATCGGCGCGCCGCAAGGCCGAAGAGTCCCGCCATACGCAGGTGCTCGATGCGGCCCAAGCCCATTACCTGAAACAGTTGCGTGCTTCACCCGCGGCCGTCCGCTATTTGAAGCAGCGCGGTCTGACCGGCGAAATTGCTGCGCATTTCGGATTGGGTTGGTCCGGTACGGACCGCCACGGCTTGTCCCAGGTCTTTCCCAACTACGAGGACCCCACGCTCGTGGAGTCCGGACTTGTCATCGAGTCCGAAGACGGGCGCCGCTACGACCGCTTCCGCGAGCGGGTGATGTTCCCGATCCGCAACGCGCGCGGCAGTCTTATCGGATTTGGCGGCCGGATCATCGGCAAAGGCGAGCCCAAGTACCTGAACTCACCCGAGACGCCCCTGTTTTCAAAAGGGCAGGAGCTCTACGGCCTGTGGGAGGCGCGCCAAGCCATCCGGCAGGAAGGTCAGGTCATCGTCGTCGAAGGCTACATGGACGTGGTCGGGCTGGCGCAGCAGGGCATCGCCAATGCCGTCGCTACGCTGGGCACCGCCACCACCCCGGATCACGTCAAGAAGCTGCTGCGGTCCAGCGACAAGGTCATCTTCAGCTTCGACGGCGACAAGGCCGGACGGCGTGCAGCCTGGCGCGCGCTGCAGGCCTGTCTGCCGGTGCTCAGGGACGATATCGCGATCCGCTTTCTGTTCCTTCCGGCCGAGCATGATCCCGATTCGTACGTGCGCGAGTTGGGGGCCGAAGCGTTCCGCGCGTGTCTGGGCGATGCCGTGGCGCTGTCCCGGTTCCTCCTGGACGAGCTTGCATCGCATCACAACATGAACGAAGCCGAGGGCCGCGCCAGTTGCCTTCACGAGGCCAAGCCGCTGTTGTCAGCGATTCCTGAATGTGCGCTGCGCGTGCAGATCGAACGGGAAATGGCCAAGCTGGTTCAGCTGACGCCCGAGGAAATGGCGCAGGTCTTGGCGCAGCAACCCGCCAAACCGTTCGCACCCGGCCCGCGGCCAGCGCCCGGCGCGGGTGAAGCCGGAATGCCTTCGGGTAGCGAGCCCGGTCATGACGGCGGTCCTCCCGACATGGGCTACGACTTCGGCAACCACGACTTCAGCGACATTCCGGCAGACGAGTCGGACTTCACCGATTACGGCCAGTACGCCTCGCACGGCGACGAGCCGAGCGGCGGCGCGGGCGGCTGGCAACAAGGCGGCAAGCAGGAATGGAAGGGCAAAAGCGACTGGAAAGGTAAGGGCGACTGGAAGGGCAAGGGCGATTGGAAAGGTGGCAAGGGCAACTGGAAAGGCCGGCGCGACAACGACGTTGGCGGCTTCGAGGGGCGCCGCACCATGCCGTCCCTGGCCAAGCGGCTGTTGAGTCTGCTGCTCGCCCATCCCGAACTGGTGGACTCCATGGGCGACCAGCAGCTTGAAGTCATCGACCATGGCCCCCATCTAGGATTGGTACGGGACCTGATCATGCTGGCGCAAACCAGCGGCGCGCGCCATGTCGGTGCGTTACTGGAGGCCGCTGAGCCGGACTCGGACCTGGCCACTGTCTTGAAAGGGTTGCGGGCGGACATCCTCGCTCAGGAAGACCTGCCTGATCCCCAGACCGAATGGGACGACGCCTTGCGGCGAATCGAATTCGATTCGGCGAAAACGGAAATGGCCAAGCTGGCCGCTTCAGGACTTGCTTCGGAAGAGGCGCGCAAACGCTATCTGGAGCTGTCTAGCCGTATGACGGTCTTGAAAGGTGCTGGGTTGCGCTAAATACGCTAAAATCAAAGGTTTTCCGCTCATGCGGGGTGCCCAAGTGCGCTGGTCAAGGCCTACCGCCATTGCCAGTTGCGGCCCGACTGTTGCATGATCGACAAAATTGAAGGTCGGTATGGAAGTTGATTGTTCGCCATACCGATACAGCAGTAGCAGGAACGTGAAATGTAGTTTGGCATCGGAATCTATTCCGGATGCCGGAATCCAATACTTATTGTGCCAATTGGACGAGAGCGGCAAGCCGCTCGGGCACCCGGTAGTTGAACGCTTCAAAAAATCCGGATGCGTGTGTCTGAATTGTTACATGGTTAATTAATATAGCTGAGCGGTGGATCAATAGCAGTTCAGCGGCGGTCATTCCGCGTGGCGTTAGTGGTTCGGGTGCTGTGTATACCTAGCTGCTTGGGGCAATGGCCCGATAAGCAAGCAAAGCCTATTTATAGGCAGGCAGCCCCCCCAACGTCCGGAATCCGCCGGTGAATGAGGTCATGCACGTCTTGCGCCAGAACGGTAAAGCACCCGGTACGGCGCCAGAAGGGCTCGAAAGAGCCGGTGCTGCGAACAACGCAGCCGCGTGAACTCCGCCGATCCACCAGATTTACCCGTATTCCAAGCCGCCCCGGGTCCGTATCCGGCGCGGCGTTATGCGGTGCAACATGCCCAAACGGGTTGCGACGACCACGGAAGCGACTATGACCAAATCCACCGGCAAATCCTCCTCTGCAATTGATGCGGCCGAAACCCAGGCTGTGGCGCCCAAGCGCGCCGTCAGCATGGCCGCGGAAAAAGCGCCCGCCAAGACGGCGGTGAAGGTCGCCAAGCCCGCTGTCAAGACGGCCGCCAAAAAGGCAGCCAAGACGGCCGTTGCCGCGGACAAGCCTGAAAAGGTGACGAAGGCCCGCGCCAAGAAGGCCGAAGACAAGCTTGCCGACCTGGTCGGCAGCGCACGCCCCGCACCGAGCGGTCGCCGTCCGGGCCGCCCCGCCAAGAACGCCAACAACGACTCCGATGGTTTCGACGATCCGATGGACGGCGAAGGCGAAGTCCTGCCCGACCTGAAGCCGCCGAAGCGCGGCGGCAAACGTGGCAAGGCCGATCCCAAGGATCTGATCGCCCGCGGTCCCGTCACGCCGGAAGAATACGAAGCGCGCCGCAATCGCCTGAAGCAGCTGATCAAGCTGGGCAAGGACCGCGGCTACCTGACGTACGGCGAAATCAACGACCATCTGCCCGACGATCTGGTCGACGCGGAAGCCATCGACGGCATCATCAGCACCTTCAGCGACATGGGTATCGCGGTCTATGACCAGGCGCCCGATGCCGAAACCCTGCTGATGAGCGAAAACGCGCCGGTGGCGTCCAACGACGACGACGTCGAAGACGAAGCCGAAGCCGCGCTCACGACCGTGGACTCCGATTTCGGCCGCACCACCGACCCGGTCCGCATGTACATGCGCGAAATGGGCTCGGTCGAGCTGCTGACCCGCGAAGGCGAAATCGAAATCGCCAAGCGCATCGAAGACGGCCTGAAGCACATGGTCATGGCCATCTCGGCCTGCCCGACCACCATCAACGAAATTCTGGCCCACATCACCCGCGTGCGTGAAGGTCAGGCGCAGATCGACGAAGTCGTCGACGGCCTGGTCGATCCGGAAGACGGCGAAGAATACGCCGGCGCCGGTGTCACCGCGGACGAAGACGAAAGCGACGACGGCCCCGCCGGCGGCATGTCCAGCAAGCAGCTGGAAGACCTGCGCGTCAAGGCTCTGGCCAAGTTCGACGAGGTCAACAAGCAGTTCGACAAGATGCGCCTGTCGTACGAGAAGGACGGCTACAAGTCGGACATCTACGTGCGCGCCCAGGAATCCATCCAGAACGAACTGATGGGCATCCGCTTCACCGCCAAGATGGTGGAAAAGCTGGCCGACACGCTGCGCAACCAGGTTGAAGAAGTCCGTCAGCTCGAGCGCGCTGTCCTGCATACGTGTGTGGACCGGGCCGGCATGCCGCGCCTGCACTTCATCAAGGTGTTCCCCGGCAACGAAACGAACCTGCAGTGGGTCGTCGACGAAGTGGCCGCTGGCCATCCGTACGCCGAAACACTGGAGCGCCAGATTCCCGCCGTGCAGGAACTGCAGCAAAAGCTGATCGACCTGCAAACGCGCGTCGTGCTGCCGTTGAAGGACCTGAAGGACGTCAACAAGCGCATGGCCACCGGCGAAGCCAAGGCTCGCAAGGCCAAGCGCGAAATGACCGAAGCCAACCTGCGTCTGGTGATCTCGATCGCCAAGAAGTACACGAACCGTGGTCTGCAGTTCCTGGATCTGATCCAGGAAGGCAACATTGGCCTGATGAAGGCCGTGGACAAGTTCGAATACCGTCGCGGCTACAAGTTCTCGACCTACGCAACGTGGTGGATCCGTCAGGCCATCACGCGCTCCATCGCCGACCAGGCACGCACCATCCGTATTCCGGTTCACATGATCGAAACGATCAACAAGATGAACCGCATCAGCCGTCAGATTCTGCAGGAAACCGGCGCTGAGCCGGATCCCGCGACGCTGGCGCAGAAGATGGACATGCCCGAGGACAAAATCCGCAAGATCCTGAAGATCGCCAAGGAACCGATCTCCATGGAAACGCCCATCGGTGACGACGACGATTCGCACCTGGGTGATTTCATCGAAGACACGTCCACGCTGGCGCCTTCGGATGCAGCGCTGCATGGTTCGATGCGCGACGTGGTCAAGGAAGTGCTAGACTCTCTGACCCCGCGAGAAGCCAAGGTCCTGCGCATGCGTTTCGGTATCGAAATGAGCACCGACCAGACCCTGGAAGAAGTGGGCAAGCAGTTCGACGTCACGCGCGAGCGCATCCGCCAAATAGAGGCTAAAGCGCTGCGCAAACTGCGTCATCCCAGCCGGGCCGACAAGCTGAAGAGCTTCCTGGAAGGGCAGTAAATTTCCTGGGCCTCTAGCTCATGCCTGGTTAGAGCAGCGGACTCATAATCCGTTGGTGCCGAGTTCGACTCTCGGGGGGCCTACCAAAGAAATCCTGAGCAATCAGGTACCGCAGCCGCCAGCAATGGCGGCTGTTTTGTTTTTGGCGTCCAGGCGTACGAGAAGGCTCAATGACCGCGCATCGTTGACCGTTCCGTATTGGTAACCCCGCGTAACACTCCATCGTCCAAAAGGACTATTCCTCAATAATCCTCGAAACCGCCCACGGCTGTGGGCGATGAGGGGAGGGCCCATCCGCCCCGTCCGATGTTTGGCATGTGCTGATACCGAAGCCCGATCGGAGGAAGTTTCATGAAAAACAACGCTGTGCACGCCGGTGTGCTTTCTCGCTCGTCGCTGCTCCCTCTCCTGGCATTTCCTTGGCTATCGGCCGCTCAGATCACCATCGAGAGCGGGCAGACGGTATCCGTCCCGGGCACACAGGCCTCCCCCTGGACCATAAATACTTCTCTCCTTGTCGGTAACGCGGGAACCGGCACGCTGAATGTGTTGAGTGGCGGCCTGGTGAGCAGCCCCGACGCTTACCTGGGGGGTATTTCCGGCGGCGCCGGGTTGGTCTCGGTGACCGGACCGAACGCGCGATGGGAGGTGTCCTTCAACGGTTTAAGCATGCTGAATGTAGGGTGGAGTGCGGCAGGGACGCTGACGGTTGCCGGTGGCGGCGTGGTCCAGAGTCAGCGCGCCACCCTCGGGGAATTCGACGATGGCGTAGGCGTTGTGACCGTCACTGGCGCGGGCTCGCAATGGATAAACAATCAGTTGCTCTTCATCGGGATGTCGGGTGTGGGGAGTTTGAACATCGCGGACGGCGGCTATGTTTCGACGGGTTCAGGCTCCATTGGCGTCTTTGGCGGCAAAGGAGCGGTGACGGTTAGCGGGGCCAATTCTCAGTGGCTTTCCGGCTCGCCCATTCAGATTGGCTCGTTCGGAAGTGGCAGCCTGACGATCTCCGAAGGCGGGAAGGTGATCGCTCCCGGCGCGTTGATAGGCTCGACAGCTTCCGGGATCGGCAAGCTTGTCATCGGCAGCGATGCGGGCACTGCGCCGGTCGCGCCTGGCACGCTGGAAACCACGCGCGTTTCATTTGGCCCGGGCGACAGCCGGGTGATTTTCAATCACACGTTTTCCAGTTATGAGTTCGATGCGACGATCAACAATGGCGCCAACAATGCCGCGGGGTCCAATACTGGATTGGTTGGCGGCGGGCGGCTGGAAGCGATGGCGGGGCGCACGATCCTGAATGCGGAACACGGGGGCTTTACGGGTGTCGCGCGAATAGGCAGCGCGGGCATTCTTCAGGTCAATCGCGATCTGTCGGGCGCGTCGATGCAGATTCTTACGGGCGGTACGTTGGAAGGGCGCGGACGGGTGGGCAGTGTCGTCAACGCAGGCACCGTATCGCCCGGGGCATCGTTGGGCACGCTGACCATCAGCGGAAACTACACGGGTAGCAGCGGTTCGTTGCTGCAACTGGAGACGGTGCTTGGCAATGATGCGTCGCCCGCTGACAAACTGGTTGTGACAGGCAATGTTGCAGGCAATACCGCTGTCAAAGTCACCAACCTGCGTGGCAGCGGGGCGCAGACGGTAAACGGCATTCGAGTTATTGAGGTCGGCGGCGCGTCGCCCGCAAATGCCTTCATACTTCAGGGCGATTACCGGGCCGAAAACGGTCAGCAAGCCGTGATCGCCGGCGCGTATGCGTACACGCTTGAACACGGCGGCAGCGAGACGCCCGCGGACGGTCACTGGTACCTCGTATCCGAGTTCAGGGAGCCCGGGACGGCTCCCGAACCGGAACCAGGGCCCGGACCCATTCCGGAACCCGAACCCGGGCCTGGCGCACCGGTGGAGGAAATTCCCGGCATGCCCGAAGAGGGGCCGCGCTATCAGCCTGGCATACCACTTTTCGAGCAGTATCCCCAGGTGCTCGCTTCCCTCAATACGGTGCCGACGTTGCAGCAACGCATCGGAAACCGGTTCTGGCGAACTGACGGTCAACTGCCCGCAGGCGGGGAAAAATACGGGGGGTGGGCTCGCATCCAAGGGTCCACCAGTTCAATGAACCCGGCACAGTCGGCGACGAAGTCGAGCCGGGATATCGATCTGTGGAAGCTGCAAACCGGCATTGACGTCGTGGCGAACCGCCGGCCGGATGGGTCGATGCTGGTGGCCGGCGTGAATCTTTCTCATGGCAACGCGTCCGCCGATATTGCGTCTCCGTATGGCCGTGGCAAGATCGACACGACCGGCACGGGCGTGGGCGCCAGCCTGACGTGGTACGGCGCCAGCGGGTTCTACGTGGATGGACAATTGCAGGCCATGTGGTTCGACAGCGATATCTCGTCACGCACGATCGGGCGTGATGAGGTGAAGGGCAACAACGGAAACGGCGTCGCCATCTCGGTGGAGACGGGCTATCGCTATGACATCGGCAAGGGGTTCTCGCTGACTCCGCAGGCGCAGTTGATTCGGTCTCGCGTGGACTTCGACAGTTTCACGGACCCGTTCGGCGCGAAGGTGCGACTTGACGATGGCGACAGTCTGACCGGACGTTTGGGCGTGTCGCTCGACTATGACCCTGAGTCTTCTGCTACGAAGGACGCGGCGGGGCGAACGCATGTGTACGCCATCGCGAATCTCTATAACGAGTTCATGAATGGCACAAACGTCAACGTGGCTGGCGTGTCTTTTAGAAGCCGGGATGAGCGTCTGTGGGCCGAGCTTGGCGTCGGTGGAACCTATCTGTGGAACAAGGGGCGCTACGGCGTGTATGGCAACCTGAGCGTAGCCGGCGCCACCAACAACATGAGCGACAACCATTCAGTGGGCGGCATGATCGGGTTTCGCGTGCAATGGTAGGGACCGTCCAAGGCTCGTACGCGAAAGGGCAATAGCTCCCGCGAATAGTAAAGCCCCGCCAGCAGACCCCCCAAATGGAAGAGCGCCCCAGCTCAAGATGAGTCTGAGGCGCTCCTGCCCGGCTTCGCACGCGATGGGTGTCAGACAGCCCGGCAACTCAAATCTACTGCTGGCAATCCGGCCCGGCAATAGGGGAAACCCTTGCGATAAACGGGGTTGAATCATCTTCTTCGCCAGGTTTCTTGACTGTCGCGCGCGTCAAGGTGCGGGGGCGAATTTGTCCGTCTCGGCATCCACGAATTGTTCGCCGGCCGCCGGCTGGCGACACTGGCCTCCACGTTCATTGCACGGGAGAGCAGACATGTGGGGGCATCGAAAACGCCAGTTGGGCCAAGGTATGACCGAGTACATTGTCGTGGTGGCGCTGGTCGCCGTCGCGGCAATCGCGGTCTATCAGTATTTCGGACAAGTGGTGCGTTCGCAGACGGCGGCGATGGCCCGCGAGCTGGCTGGCGAAGATGGCAGCACGCAGTCCAAAGCCGCGCAGCAGGCGGCCCAGAAGGCTGCCGCGCAGACCAAGGCGCGGTCGCTCAAGTCATTTACCGGCAATGCCGAGATCGCGAATTGAGGGCGCATCCCATCATGTTCGCCGATCAACAGCGCGGCCAAGCCCTGGTCTTGGGTATCGTCATTGCGGCAGTCGGTGCAGCGTCGCTGGTGGTCCTGTACAACTTTGGCCAGACCATCGAAGCTCGAGGCCGCCTCACCCATGCGGCCGACGCGGCCGCCTATAGCGGCGCGCTGGTTCAGGCGCGCGCACTCAATGCCATTGCCTACGTGAATCGCAGCCAGATCGCGCATCAGGTTGCCATGGCGCATCTGGTGACGTTGGGGGCGTCCGCGCACTATCTCGATGCGATGCAATCGCAGCGCCAGCGAGGCAATCCGCCGGCCAGCCTGATCGCCATGCTTTTCGGACCCGACGCCGGGGCGGCCTATCAGGGCGCGCGGGGGCCTTCGAATGCCGGAGGCCGGCTCGCCTCTGCTTTCGCGCAACACGATCGCGTCGTGCATCAGGTGCTGGAAATGGCGGCGCGAGAGATTGTGGGTGACCTTACGGCATCACGGGATCGTGCAATGCGTGAGGTGCTGGCTGCCAACTATCCGGCGTTCGGTGAGATCAACGCTGGCGGGGCGTCCGCTGCTGCATCGCCAATTGATCTGAGACTGCTGACCGACGGGTGGCCTGGCTACACGGAGCGCCACGCCGCGACGCGCAAGGCCGGCTTGCGCCCTGCAACGGAAGACGCGGTGGCTCGCTATGGGTTCCTGGATCGCCGCAACGACACACGTCGCAATCCTTGGGCCGTCAGCTCACGTTGTCCCTTGCATCGGCACGAGCTCAGGCGGCGCGGTTCGACCTGGCTGGGACCGGACGGCCATTGGGGCGCGTTGGACACGCAGTCCTACCACGCGCTGCGCTCGAACCGCTGGATCGGCTGCTATTTTCGCGAGTACGCGATGGGATGGGGAACCGTGCAGGGCGAAAAAAGCCGTGCCCCAGACGACGTGGAATATGTCGAAGATCCACCCGCGGACTTTTCGCAGGAGGACTTCTGGCGGTGGGTCGAGCACGCCACCTCGTGGAACATCTTTGACGGGGCCACCAATCCGATGGCGAACTCCTACGCCATGGCGTCGGCCCGGCGCTGGCCGGGGCGCGGATTGCCGGCGTATCGGGAAGTCGCGTCGAAGCGTCTGGCTGAGCCCTTACGGTTTGCCATCGCGGTCAGCCTGGATTCCACCTTCGTCAAAACCACGGATGCCGACAGTGCCGTCGCCGCGCCAAGTGGTCAGTTTCGCTACACCGCATTGGGGCGGACCGGCGCCGTCACGGTCAGCACGGCGGCCGAGACGCACTTTGCGCGGCCGGAACGGCGCGCCGACGGCAGGTCGGAACTGGCCACGCTCTTTCGGCCCTATTGGCAGGCTCGCCTGTCCGCGCTTACGCAGCAGGAAGCCGTGCAGGCCGGGAGGCTTCGATGAAGAGGCGCGGGTCAACCGAACGCGGGCAGGCGGTGGTCGAGGCGTTGCTGATGTTGCCGCTGATGGCAGTGCTGCTCTGGGCGGTCTCCGATATCGGCGCCATGCAGTTTTCAGCGCAGCGCAACACGCAAGCCAGCCGGCAGGCTGTCATGGCGGTGGCGTTGGGCCAGCCGGCGGCAACGCTGCGTGCGCCGTCAGGAATGGTCCTGACCGACGCGGCCCAGAGTCGGCCCGGGACCGCCGTGGCCGGCGCCGCGGCGTTGCAGAACGAGTGGTTCGGCGGGGCAATGCAGTTGTTGTCCGTGCAGACCCGTTCGCTGCCGCTTCCGGGGAACGCCATGTTTGGATTGCCGATCTCGCGTCACATCAGTGTCGCAAGCGGAGCGGGCTATGCGCATGGCGACGCCGACGCGCAACGACGCATAGGCGCGTCGTCGGCAGGGTGGTTGCAGGCCGGCCGCACGTCGCTGGCCGAGGCCGAGCGCATGCAGCCTCAGGTCAGCAAGGTCGAGGTCCCATGGAGGCGGCCTGCGTTGTCGCTGGATTGGCTTTCGGCGTGGCATGACGTGGTGCCGAATGATCGGCTTGGCAAGCGTGTGGAGGACGGAAGATGAATCGGGCCCGAACGTTTCCCAAGCGGTGGGGCAGGTGGCGCCGCCTTGGTTTCCTCGCAGTCGGCGTTGGCCTATGTGGTGGGTTGTTGCTGCCTCAGCGCGCCAGTGCGTCAGCGGGCGTCCTCAGCCTTGAGGGCCTGCAATTGCCCGCGGGGGCTGTGCGCGAGCGCCTGGCAGACCGGATGTGGCTGCACGGGATGCCCGCGCAGGTATGGGTGTTCGATGTGCCCCAAAGCCCGTCGGCCGTAGCCAAAACGCTGGCTGCCCAGCAGCCTGCATTGGCAGATCTGCACGTGCTGCCAGGACAACTCATCTTGTCCGGCCGCATCGGCAGTGACCGCTGGGTGGCGCAATTGGAAAGTGCTGGAATGGACCGTACTGTCGGCAGCCTTTCGGCGATCAGTGTTCGTGCGGCTCCCACCGCGCAGTTGCCCGGGTGGCTGCCGAAGGGCGCGCGCGTCAAATCGGATGTCGCCGTGATGGAGTCCGGCGTCAAGGTTTCCGACCGCATCTGGCAGTACGCGGTGCCACCGCAAAAACTGGCCGAACTCCTCGATGCCGGAATGCGGCGGGCGGGATGGGTTCAGCAGGGCGATGGCGCCGATCAATGGTGGGCGCGTGAACGCGAGCGGATGAAGCTGTGGTTGGTGCCTTTGGACGGCGGCAGCGGGCTGCGTGCACTGGGGTGGGCGCCATGAATCCCTGGATCATTCGCGGCGCCGCGCGGCTGCGCCGTACCGGCGTATACGGATTGGCCGTGATGGCAGGGCTGGTCGCCGCCTGGGCCGTGCGGGAACACGTCCAGCAGCGCGTCCAGGCGCTGGAGGCCGAGGCGCACACGCCGTCGGTCAGTCGCCTGGTGGCTGCTTATGACCTGCCGGCCGGCACGCTACTCGAAGAGGTGCACCTTGCTGTGCGCCAGATTCCGCAGCCTTGGGCGCCGGGGGCCAGTGTGGATCCCCTTGAGGTCGGCAGCGTGATCGGCGCCACGCTTCTTGCTGATGTCGCGCATGGCGAACCCCTGCTCAGAAGTTTCATGACCTTCGAAGCGCCGCAGCCCTCGCTGGCCGCGCGGCTCCAGGCGGGGCAGCGCGCCCTCACGGTTGCCGCCACAGATCTGGGCGGGCTGGCGGACATGCTGAAGGGCGGCGACGCGATCGACATCTATGTGACCTTCAATCACCGCCAACGCGAGCTCACCGTGCCGGTGCTGCAGAGCATGCGCGTCCTGACCGGCGGGGGCGAGGACGGCGCGGGCAACATCACCTTGGCGGCGACGCCCGATGAAGCCATGCGGTTCATCGCCGCGCGGCAGGCTGGGGTGTTGACTGCAATGCTGCGTCATCGCGATGACGCAGTATCCGTCAACCCCGCCGCGCAAAGCGATCTGGCTTCGCTCATCGGACTGGACGCTGAACCCAAGCCTGCGCCGGGCGTTGCCATTCTTTATGGCGATCGCCTGGACGCGTGGGCAAGCGTCGACTCGGAGGGGCCATGACGCCAATAAGAGCTTTCTTGGTCTTCGTGCTGTGCCTGGTTTGCCACCCCGCATGGTCTGACACCCAGACACTGGAACTGCAGGTCGGCGAGACCCGCGTGTTGCCGCACCCTGGCGTGAGGCGGGTGGCCATCGGCAATAGCCAGGTGGTCAGCGCCCTGGCTGCCGAAGGGCGCGAGATCGTGGTGTTCGCACGGGCGGAAGGCGTGTCGTCCGTGCATGTCTGGGCAGACCGCGATCGCATCGCGGCCTACGAGCTGCGCGTGGTGGCCGCCGGTACGCCGCGCTTGCGCGAAGAGGTTCATAGCCTGCTCTCCCGCATTCCGGGTGCGCGAAGCTCGAGCGTGGGCGGACGCATTTTGATCGAAGGCGACGATCTGTCCGACGATGACCGCTCGCGCATCGCGGCGCTGGCGGACCGGTATCCGGAGGTCGTGGATTTCACGGGACAGGTCGGGTGGGATCGCATGGTGCTGCTGGACGTGCAGGTGGTCGAAATTCCCACGTCGCGGCTGCAGGAGTTTGGCGTGCGCTGGGATGGCCTGACGCAGGGGGGCGTCAATGCAGGATTGGCGTGGGATGGCGGATCTCGTGGCCGCATGACCCGGCCGGGCGAGCAGATCATCGAGACGGCGGCACCGGTCTCGTCGGCCGCGGGTTACTTCGGCGTCAACGCCTTGCTGTCGGCACGTATTGCCGCGCTGGCGCAAACCGGAGAAGCGGTCATGCTCGCGCAACCGCAGCTTCTTGCCCGAAGCGGCGCGAGCGCGACCTTTCTTGCAGGCGGGGAAGTGCCTTACGCTTCCACCGATGCGCAAGGCAATCCCACCACGCTATTCAAACCCTATGGCGTGTCGCTGAACATCACGCCTCGGATCGACCGCAACGGCGTCATCCGGTCGCTCATCGAAGTGGAGGCCAGTTCAGTCGACACCTCGCTAAGCCTTCCCGGCGGCCCGGCGCTGCGGACACGCCGCGCGTCTACCGAGTTCAATGTGCGTTCCGGCAACACGCTTGTCATCGGCGGCTTTCTCTCGCGCGAGCAGGGCTCCGACGTCAGCGGCTTGCCGGGCCTGCGGAACATTCCGATCCTGGGCGCGTTGTTTTCCTCTACCCGCTATCAGCGCCGCGAGACCGAACTGGCTATCTTCGTGACGCCAAAGATCGTGTCGCAGGGCGAGCCCTCCATGGCGGATCGCGTTCGGCGCGGACGCGAGATGCTTGAGTCGACGTTTCCGAATCCTCCCCAACTGGGAACGGCGGTGCCTTCCGATGCGGCTGGGTGGGATCCCTACGCGGGTGCCGGCTCGCAATGGGTCACGCGTTCGGCGGGTGCAGGTTCGACATTGGCGAAAGGGCCGTGATGCTCAATATTGAACTGACCTTTGAGGACGCCGCGCAGCAGCAGCTCAAGCTGCCCGCGCCGGTGCTGATTGGAAGAGGCACTGATTGCGCGTTGCGGATTCCAACCTGGAGGATCGGCCGGCAACATGCCCGGCTGGTTTGCGAAGCAGACGTCATCGTCCTGGAAGACCTGGGTACGCTGGCGGGTACGATGGTCAACGGCGTGAGGGTGGTGCGGCACGCGCCGGTGCTGCCTCACGACGAGATCCTTATCGGGCCTTGCAGGCTACGCGTGTCGAGGCTTGCGCCCGAGGCAGCCGACCGCGTCGACACTCCGGATGCCGCGCCTCAGGGCGCCGCGCAATCCGGACAACCTCCAACGTACGATGCTGTTTGCGTCCCGGCGGCGGTGGCTTCGCCGGCCCCCGCTCATCGGCTGCACGACCGCCGCCGCCTCCATGCGGCCCTGCTGAACGCGTTGGACCTGCGCAGGCGCGATGTGGCCGGGATGAGCGATGGCATGCTCCGCGCCGAGGCCGAGCGTCTTTTGATGCAGATCGTGGCCACGGACGCCGAACTTCCGTCGCAGGCCGACAAGGCGGCGCTCTGCCGCGAGGTGCTGGATGAAGCGGTGGGGCTCGGGCCGCTGGAACCGTTGCTCGCTGCGCCGGATATCACGGAAATCATGGTCAACCGCTACGACGAAATTTACGTCGAGCGTGCGGGCCGCCTGTGGCGCGAACCGGCTGCGTTCACCAGCGAGCAATCGGTGCGCTGGGTGATCGAACGCATCGTGACCCCATTGGGACGCCGCATCGATGAAAGTTCTCCGATGGTGGATGCGCGGCTGCCCGATGGGTCACGGGTGCACGCCATCATTCCGCCCGTGGCGATGAAGGGCGCCAGCCTGACCATCCGGAAGTTTCCGCAGCGGCGGCCGCAGATGCCAGACCTGATTGCGCTGGGCGCGCTGAGCGACCCGATGGCACGATTTCTGTCGCTATGCGTCAGGATGCGCAAGAACCTGGTCGTGTCGGGCGGTACGGGTTCCGGCAAGACGACGCTGCTGAACATCCTGTCGAACGAGATTCCTGACGGCGAGCGCGTGGTCACGATTGAAGACGCGGCGGAGTTGCGGCTGCACCATGCGCATCTGGTCGCGCTGGAGGCGCGGCCGGCAAACCAGGAAGGCAGGGGCCGAGTCGACATCCGGGAACTCGTGCGCAACGCGTTGCGTATGCGGCCGGACCGCATCGTGGTGGGCGAGTGCCGGGGCGCTGAGGCGTTCGACATGCTGACGGCCATGAATACGGGCCATGAAGGCTCCCTGACCACACTGCACGCCAATTCTCCACGGGACGCCTTGGCCCGGTTGGAATCCATGATTTTGATGGCGGGGCTGGACCTGCCGCTGTCGGCGGTCCGCGAACACATTGCCGCCAGTGTGGACGTGGTCGTGCAGCAGGCGCGGTTGTCGGATGGACGCCGGGTCATCACCGCGATCGTTGAAGTGGCAGGCATGGAAAGCGGCCGCATTCAGTTGCAGGACCTGTTCGGCTTTGATCGAGCCCATGGGTTTCGCGGATGCGGCGCGCTACCTGGATTCGCGCAGGAATGGGGGGACAAGGGCGTAAGCCTGGATACCGCATGGTTTTCGGACTCGGCGGGCCGGGTGCCTGACTTCGGCGCTTTTGCGCAGGGCTTGCCATGATCTGGCTTGCGGCAGCGGCCGCCATGGTGTGCGCCGGGTTGCTGGCGTGGCGTGCGCAGAACTGGTTTGCGCCGGCGCTTCGGCGCTACCGCGAGGTCTACACCCAGGACGCGAGAGTGCGCTTGAGCGAAGTGTTTTTGTTCATCGACCCGCGCCAATTGTGGGTGGGCGCAGTTGGCTGCGGTGTAGCGGCTGCGGTCGCCGCGTTCACGGCCACCGGCAGCGCGTTGGTGGCGGTTTTGTTCGCTCTGCCGTCGGCGCGGCTGCCACGAATGGTTGTAGAAGGTTTGCGGCGACGGCGTGCGCGACGCTTTGAAGCGCAATTGCCCATGGCGCTGTTGATGCTGGCATCCGCGTTGCGGGCCGGCGTGGCCATGACGACCGGTTTGCGCCATGTCGTGGAACAAAGCAGCGCACCGCTCGCCCAGGAGTTCGGTCTGATGCTGCGGGAACAGCGTCTGGGCGTGCCGTGGGACGTTGCGCTAGACAACCTGCAGGTCAGGATGCCGGCTGACTCGACCTCGCTGGTGGTGGCGGCAATGCGCATCGCGGCAAAGACCGGCGGCAATCTGGCGGAAGCCCTGGAAAGCATCGCGCAGACATTGCGTGTCCGCCTTCAATTGCAGGCAAAGCTGCTGGCGTTGACGTCCCAGGGGCGGCTGCAGGCATGGATCGTGGGCGCATTGCCTTTGCTGCTGCTGGCGGTGCTCGACCGGTTGGAGCCGGAAATCATGGGATTGTTGTGGCATACGCCGATGGGGTGGGGCGTGCTGGCCATCGTGGCGGTGCTGGAGACGGCCGGCGTGCTGCTGATCCGGCGAATCATGCGGATTGATATCTGAGCGGGGGCGGGATGTGGCTATACCTGAGCATGTCCGTGACGGCGGCCGGGACGGCCTGGCTTGCGTGGGTGCTGTTGAGACCGTTGTTGAAGGCGGAACAGAATGCGGCGCGCGCCATGCCGTGGTGGTGGCGCGTCGCATGGCCCTGGATCGCTGCGGTGGCGCCGTTGGCGGGTCCGCTGTGCTCGTGGCGGTGGCGGCTACGGCTGGACCAGGCAATAGAACGGGCGGCGTTGCCGCGGGAAGTCGGGTATGCGCACATCGCGGCGTTGTGCGCTAGCGCGGCTATCGCTGCCGGCGGCATGGCCACCGCCGGAGCGCTTGCGCTGGCGCCGCCGGGCGCTGCAGCGCTGCTGCCCTGGGCGCTGGCGTGTGCGCTGGCCGCCGGCATGGCGCCGGCGTTGTGGTTGAAGGGGCTGGGTGCGCAGCGATGCCGCGCCATCGAACGGGATCTGCCCTTCGTGTTCGACATGATGACGCTGTGCGTCGAAGCGGGCTTGAGCGTGCAGGGCGCGCTGCAATTGGCGGCACAAAGCGGTCCGCCGGGTGTGCTGCGCGACGCGCTCACGGATGCCCTGGCAGAAATGCGGGCGGGCGTGTCCAGAACCGTGGCGATCAAGACATTGGCCGAGCGCAGCAACAGCGCGCTGGCGCGAAACTGGGCGGCGGCTCTGGCGCAGGCGGAGGCGCTTGGGGCCAGCCTGGGGCCGGTCTTGCGCGCGCAGGCGGCGCAATGCCGCAGCGATCGCCACACGAGGGCCGAGCAACTGGCGATGCAGGCGCCGGTGAAGATGCTGCTGCCGTTGATCGGCTGCATCTTTCCGTGCACGTTTATCGTGCTGGCGTTTCCGATTGCGGTTCAGTTATTGCAGAGCGTGCAATGAGCCGCCCCATGCCATTATGCGAAGGGCGCCTGCGGTTGCTGACCGTGAAGCGGTGGTGGGGGCGTATGCGTGGGTTGCTGGGGCGGGCCCCGCCGGGGCCGCGGGCAGGCGTGCTGCTGACTCCCTGCGCCGCGGTGCATACCTTTGGTATGCGCTACGCCATCGACGTGGCGTTTATCGGCCGGGACGGCCGGGTGGTGGGATTGCGCCGGGCGCTTGCGCCGTGGCGGGTGACGTTATGCCTGCGCGCCGTTGCCGTTGTCGAGATGCGTGCCGGGGTTATTGATGCCGAACACGGAGGTATAGGCCGGATAGAAGCTGCAGTACAGGACGCCGCCCGCCGCGATGTTGAACGGAATCTGCAGCGTGCCGGCAAATTGGGGCGATAAACCGACGGCAACCAGCAATCCGGCGCACAGGTCGATGAACAGAAACACCATGATCCAGCAAACGCCATACACCATGAACGGCAGCTTGTTGCGCCAGCACGCGATGCCGGAGAAGAACAGGGCTTGCGTCAGGCGCAGACCGTGCCAGGCCACCAGCACGGGCGCGTGCCAGAACAGGGCCGCGATCACCACGTAGCAAATTGCGAACAGCATCAGCGGCATGGCCATGGCCGACAGGATCGGCTCCATGCTCTTTTCGACCGAGGCGATGCGCATGCCTTCCATCATCGAATCGGAAAAGGGCAGGAAGATGGCCAGGCCTGTCACCAGGCAAAGGCCGGCATACAGCAGACCCATCAGGAACAGCTTGCGGAATACGCCGGGCTGTTTGAGCGGCTTGCCCCACATGGACGGCAGCATGACGCGGTCGGCCTCGACGTGCTTGCACGCGGACAGCGTCATCAGGGTGATGATGGGCATCAGGGCCACGACCAGCATCGGGCCGACCGGCGGCGTTGCCGATGCAAAGACGACGAGCAGGCTGATCGCCATGGCCCAGGTGAACATGGCCAGGGGTTGTTTGCGGAACAGACGGAATCCGTCGCGGACCCAAAACCAGCCGGACGTCGCGGGTAGAAATGCTGCTTGCATGGCTCTCTAGAGGGGAGTTCTCTCAAATAGGGGATGCTGTTCCCATTATGGGGGGCGTAGCGGTTACGGCAAGACGGGCAGTTCCGAGCGGTGGCGCGCTTGCAACACTCTTTCGAAGTGGCGTGGGTCGTGCGGCTTGAGCGTCTGCGCCGGGCGGGGCAGGAAGAAGTCGTACAACCGGGACAGCCAGAAACGTAGGGCTGCCGCTCGCAGCATCTGGGGCCAGACTTCGCGCTCGGCGTCCGTGAAGGGGCGCACCGCCGCGTAGGCAGCCAGCCAGGATTGCACCAGCTCGGGGATGAATTCGCCGGTGTCGCGCTCGATGCACCAGTCGTTGACGCTGACGGCCACGTCGAACAGCCAGGTGTCGCAGCCCGCGAAATAGAAGTCGATGATGCCGCCCATGAGCGGATCTTCGAAGGTGCCGGCAAAAAGGACGTTGTCCCGGAACAGGTCGCAGTGGGCGGGGCCGGACTGCAAGGCCTGCCATGCGGGCGTCTGGATGGCGGCCTGCTGGGCGGCCAGTTCGGACGTCAGCAGTTCGGCCTGGGCGGGGCTGAGAAAGGGCAGGACCTTGGGCGCGGTTTCGAGCCACCACGACAGCCCGCGCAGGTTGGGCTGGTGGATCGGAAAGTCCTGCGCCGCGACGTGGGCGCGGGCGAGCGTGGCGCCGGCGAGCGCGCAGTGGGCGGGGCCGGGGGCCGGCTCGTACCCGCCGGGCAGGCGCGACACGATGGCGCACGGCTTGCCGTGCAGCGTGGTCAAGCGGGTGCCGTCGCGCAGCGTCTGCGGCTGCGGCACCGGGATGCCGCGTTCGGCCAGGTGATACATCAGTTCAATGTAGAAGGGCAGCTGCGCCTGCGTCAGCACCTCGAACAGCGTCAGGACATATTCGCCCCGCGTCGTGTACAGAAAATAGTTGGTGTTCTCGATACCCGCCGTAATGCCTCGAAGCGAGACGAACTCGCCCAGATCGAAATGCGCCAGCAGGGCGCGCGCGTCGTCATCGGATACGGGGGTGAATACGGCCATGGATCTTCGGTATGAGGGTTGAACGGACGCGCGCACGGGCGTGCAGGGTCGCGGCGCCGCAATTTTAGACCACATGGCGGGCGGCCTCGGGCAGCGGTTCCACGTGGGGCGCCGATCCCGGCGGGCACAATGTCGCCAAGCACCGTAAAATACCGCATCCCCTTGTTTTGTAGAGTGATTCTTGGACTCCCCCGACTGGCGGCTTTGCGTCGCCCCGATGATCGACGTCACTGACCGCCACTGCCGGTACTTTCACCGTCTGCTGGCGCCGCGCGCCCGTCTGTACACCGAAATGATCACCACAGGTGCGCTGCTGCACGGCAACGTGGCCCGCCACCTGGACTTTGACGAGGCCGAGCATCCCGTCGCCTTGCAATTGGGCGGCAGCGAGCCCGACGCATTGGCGCACGCCGCCAAGCTTGGCAAACAATGGGGCTATGACGAAATCAACCTGAATTGCGGCTGCCCGTCCGAACGGGTCCAGAAGGGCGCCTTTGGCGCCTGCCTGATGGCCGAGCCGGCCCTGGTGGCCGACTGCATGAAGGCCATGCAGGATGCCGTGGACATTCCTGTCACGGTCAAGCACCGCCTGGGACTGGACTACGACGAATCCTATGAGTTCGTGCGCGATTTCGTGGGCAAGGTCTATGACACCGGTTGCCGCGTGTTCATCGCGCATGCGCGCAATGCCGTGCTCAAGGGCCTGTCGCCCAAGGACAACCGCGAGATCCCCCCGCTGCGCTACGACGTGGTTGCGCAATTGAAGCGCGATTTTCCGGATTGCACGTTCGTGCTCAATGGCGGTCTGGCCGATGCCGGGCAGTCCGTGCAGGCGGCCGGAGCCTTTGATGGGGTGATGCTGGGTCGCGCTGCGTGGCATACGCCGCGCGTGCTGTCTGAAGTGTCAATGCAGTTGTGGCCGTCGGTGCGGCTGCCCAGCGATGCGCAGGTCGTGGACGCGATGACGGAGTACGCCGCGCGTCAGGTTGCCAAGGGTGTGCCGTTGCGGGTGATGACGCGTCCGATGCTGGGGCTGGTGAATGGCCAGTCAGGAGCGCGCCGGTGGCGCCGGATGTTGTCGGATCCGGCCCTTTTGGCGGCGAACAATCCGGAACTGATCTACGACGCGTGGCGCAGCCAGCGGCATGCGCCGGGTGCGCGCGACGCGACGCGCGAGGCCGCGTCCGCCGGGATGTGAATCCGCAGCCGGCGCCGCAAGGGCGCCGGCGGGCTCAGGACTGGGCGGGCTCCGCGCTTTCGGCAGGCCAGTCGCGAATGTAGGCTTTCAGCATGTTGTTTTCGAACTGCTGCGCCGCGACGATGGCCTGCGCCATGTCGTAGAACGAAATGACGCCCATCAGGGTGGGGCCGTCCATGACGGGGATGTAGCGGGCGTGCTTTTCGAGCATCAGGCGCTGGACTTCGTCGGCGCTGGTGTTGGGCGAAACGCTGACCGGCGCGTCGTCCATGATGGAACGGATGGTCGTATCGCCTGCGCCGCCGTGCGCGTGCATGTGGCGGATGATTTCGCGGAACGTGAGCATGCCGGTCAGGGTGCCGAATTCCATGATGACCAGCGAGCCTATGTCTTGTTCGCTCATGGTTTGCACGGCCTGGGCCACGGGCATGTCGGGCGACGCCGTATAGAGCGTATCGCCCTTGACGCGCAAAATCTCACTGACCTTCAACATCGGTATCTCCTGGGGCGGACTGCGCCCTATGCTTTGCTATTTCTTGTTCGCTTCCAGTTGCAACACTGGGGCGACTCCATTTCCGGTATTTTGCGCTTCTCCGCAGAGTTCTTCCAGCGTTGGCGTGGTTTGCGGCGAATTTACGGACGATGCGATGCGCAGGATGTCGGGGTCATTGCGGACGCGGGATTGGCTTCGGTCCAGCAGGAAGCGATCCACGACGGGCGCCAGCGAGGTCTCGCGCGCGTCGCACGTCAGCATCCAGTTGTCTTCGGGACTGCGGGTGGCCAGTCCCATCTTGCTCAGCGTTTCCAGGACTTCATTGAGTTCATCCTGATGCAGCCGCAGCTCCGAGGCCAGCGTGTTGGCGGCCACGCCGCCGGGCGTCGAGAGCTGCGCGCGGCGCAGTGCGCGCAGCGCATCCAGCGCGTCGACGAACGAGGCGCCCGGGTAGCGGTTGATGTGCCAGCGTCCCAGCCGGATCAGCGGCGCGCTGGAAGCAAGCGTTGCGCCCAGCAGCACGGCCAGCCAGGACAGGTAGATCCACAGCAGGAAGATTGGCAGCGTGGCGAAGGCGCCGTAGATGACCGTGTAGGTGGGAAACCGGGTCAGGTAGAAGGCGAACGCCGACTTCATGATTTCCAGCACGATGGCCGTGACACAGCCCCCGATCAGCGCGTCGCGCCACAGCACATCGCGGTTGGGTACGACGACAAAGAGCGCGGCAAAGCCCAGGCCGGTCAGCACCAGCGGGATGAACGAGACGACGACACTGATGACTTCAGGGACGTCCTTGATGAGACCCAGCGATTCGCGGGCCACGAACGAGGTCGCCCACAAGCTGGCGCCCGCCAGGACGGGTCCGAGCGTGATGATCGCCCAATACACCAGTGCCCGCTGCGGCAGGGGACGCTGGCGAGAGACGCGCCAGATGTCGTTGAAGGCCTGATCGATCGTCATGATCAGCAGCAGCGATGTGACCAGCAGGAACGCGCCGCCAATGGCGGTCAGGCGCGACGCCTGGTGCGCGAACTGGTTCAGGTAGTCCATGATGTTGTCCGACACGGACGGCGGCATCAGGCTGGTGGTGAGGAAGTCCTCGAGGGCGACCCGGAATTCCTGGAACACGGGAAAGGCCGTGAACAGCGACAGCACCACCGCGAGCATGGGGACGATTGCCAGAACGGTGGTGAAGGTGAGGCTGGAGGCAACCTGCAGCAGCTTTTCTTCGTTGGCGCGTTGGAGGACGAAACGAAATACGCGTCCGGTCCTCGCGACCCGGGAAATGCGCGAGGTTGGTCGTTCTTTGACCGCCGGCGTAGCGGCGGCGGGCTCGGCGGGGCGATTCATCAGGCGATAATAGCAGCATGAATCCCGAACTCAACCCCCGCTTGCGCCTCGTCGCCTCGGTTTCATTGTTTGCCCTGATCGTGCTGTGCGTCGCCTGGGAAACCGTGGTGGCGCCGGTGCGGCCGGGCGGTTCCTGGATGCTGCTGAAAGCCTTGCCGCTGGCGTTTCCGCTGAGGGGCATCGTGCGAGGCAATCTCTACACCTACCAGTGGGCGGCCATGCTGTCGCTGCTGTATCTGATGGAAGGCGTGGTGCGCGCCATGTCGGATCCGGCGCCGCTGTCCGTCTTGATGGCGTGGGGCGAGATCATCTTGTCCACCACTTTTTTCCTCAGCGCCATCTTTTATGTGCGGCCCGCCAAGCGCGCTGCCCGGAGTCAACGCGCATGAATGCCCAGTCCCTGTCCGAACTGCAAGCCGTCAACTCCTTTGCGGCCCTGCCCGAGGCTTTCTACACCCGGCTGGCGCCGCGCGGGCTGAACAATCCTCGTCTGCTGCACGCCAACGAACAGGCGGCCGCCCTGATCGGCCTGGATCCGTCGGTCCTGACCACCCCCGAATTCCTGCAGGTGTTTTCCGGCGGGCAGCCTTTGCCGGGCGGCGATACGCTGGCAGCCGTCTATAGCGGCCACCAGTTTGGCGTGTGGGCAGGGCAGCTTGGCGACGGACGGGCGCATCTGCTGGGCGAAGTTCAAGGGCCCGAGGGCGCCTGGGAACTGCAGCTCAAGGGCTCGGGCATGACGCCGTACTCGCGGATGGGCGACGGGCGGGCCGTGCTGCGGTCTTCCGTGCGGGAGTACCTGGCCAGCGAGGCGATGTTCGGGTTGGGCGTGCCCACCACGCGCGCCCTGGCGCTGGTCGTTTCCGATGATCCGGTCATGCGCGAGACCGTCGAGACCGCCGCGATCGTGACGCGGATGTCGCCCAGTTTCGTCAGGTTCGGCTCGTTTGAACATTGGTCGTCACGGCGTCAGCCCGACATGCTGAAAACGCTGGCCGATTATGTGATCGACCGCTATTACCCCGAGTGCCGCGACGTGCCGACTGGCGATTCGGCGTCCGAGACGGCCCCGTACGTGAATCTGCTGCGTGAAGTCACGCGGCGCACGGCGTTGCTGATGGCGGACTGGCAGGCTGTCGGGTTTTGCCACGGCGTGATGAATACCGACAATATGTCGATCCTGGGGCTGACGCTGGATTACGGCCCTTATGGTTTCATGGACGGATTCCGGCTGGGTCATATCTGCAACCATTCGGATGCCGAAGGTCGGTACTCCTGGAATCGGCAGCCGTCGGTGGGGCTTTGGAATCTGTATCGGCTAGGTGGCAGTCTGCACCTGCTGGTGCAGGACGCCGACGCATTGCGCGCCGTGCTGGATGAATACGAAGCCATTTTCACGCGCGCGTTCCATGACAAGATGGCCGCCAAGATGGGTTTGGCGGCGTGGCGTCCTGACGATGAGGCGTTGCTGGACGATCTGCTTAAACTGATGGACGCCAATCAGGCGGACTTCACGTTGTCCTGGCGCCGGCTGGCCGACGCCACGCAGGGACAGCGCAGCGCCTTTGAGGATTTGTTTATCGACCGTCCCGCCGCCGGCGCCTGGCTCGACAAGCTGCTGGCCCGGCATGCGCAGGACGGGCGGCCTGCGGCGGATACGGCGGCCGCCATGAACGGCGTGAATCCGTTGTACGTGCTGCGCAATCACCTGGCAGAACAGGCGATTCGCGCGGCCAAGGCCGGCGACGCCAGCGAAATTGAAACGCTCATGAAACTGCTGCGAAGCCCCTTCGTCGCCCAGGAGGGTTTTGAACGCTATGCCGGCCTGCCCCCGGATTGGGCTGGTGGAATCGAAGTGAGTTGCTCGTCATGAAGATAATTTTGCGATAACGTCCACGGCATTAATCCTGCGACATTCCCGGGATTAACAAAAAAATTCCGGTAAAAATGTGAAATATCGCCATTTTTTTCGCTGCAATCATTCGTTTCCATTGTAAAAGTCGTAAGATTGCCGGCTCCGGGGCATTTTTGATCGCGTGGGCGCTCCAGGGTTATTTGTCGACAATTTCAATGTAAAGCACTCTGAATATGCCTGGTGCAGATGGTTTGCTATGTATAGGACTGCTCGAGGACGACGCCGATTTCCGCGAGGAACTGGCGTTGGGCTTGGGCGGCTACGGTTTTCGCGTGGCGTTCGCTTGTGACAATGCAGTGGCGTTCTACCGCCGCCTGCAAGAGCAGCCGTGCGACATCGTCATTCTCGACGCCCATCTTCCAGGCGAAGACGGCTTTTCCGTTGCGACGCGCCTGCGTGCCTTGAGCCCGGTGGGCATCGTCATGCTGACGGGCCGCAGCGCCCTGGAAGACCGCGTCCGCGGCCTGGAGGGCGGCGCCGACGTCTACATGACCAAGCCGGTGGATTTGCTGGAACTCAGCTCCGTCATTCGCAGCCTGGCGCGCCGCATGCGGTTGGCCAAGGCGCCACGCCCGGCTGACGCAGAGACGCGCGCGTCGGCGGATACGAACTGGTCGCTGCAGGACGGCGGCTGGATCCTGGTGGCGCCCGACGGCGCCTCGCTGCACCTGAGCGCGCAGGAACGGACGTTCCTGGTAGCCCTGATGGACGCCGCGGGCAGTGCCGTCAGCCGGCAGGCGCTGGCTGAACTCTTCCTGCCCGACAGCCCGGGCGGGTTTGAGTTGCGGCGTATCGACGTGCTGGTGAGCCGTCTGCGCGCCAAGGCGCAGAGCGCCGGACTCAAACTGCCGGTGTTGTCGGTGCGCGGTCAGGGCTACGTGTTCGCGGCCTGACCCGGCCGCGGCTGCGGCTGACGCCAAGGCCCGTGCAGCGCTTAAGCCGACTGCCCGTTGGCGGGCAGGGTGATGACAAAACGCGTGCCCACGCCCACCTTGCTTTGCATCGTCAGCGAACCGCCCTGGCTCTGGCAGATGCGCCGGGCCAGATACAGCCCGATCCCCATGCCCTGGGTTTCGCGATGCGCGGACCGCCGAAAGCGCGGCTCGAAGATCCGGGCTTGTTCCTCTTCTCCAATCCCCGGGCCGCGGTCCACGACGGCTGCCCAGGTCATGGCCGTGTCGCCGACCCGTGTATGACCCGTCTCGATTCGCACCGGTTCGTTGGCCGGCGAATACTTGATGGCGTTGTGGATCAGGTTGCGCACGACGACGCTGGTGAGCGGGCGATCGCAGAACACCGGCTGCGGCGCTTGCGCTTCGAGCACCAGGGCATGCGCAGTATCCGGGCGCATGGCATTCACCACGTCGCGCACCAGGTCGGCCATGTCTGTCTGTTCGCCGCGCGGGCTCCAGGCATGTTCCTCGAGGCGATCCTGATTCAGCAACTGATCCATCAGCTCGGTCATCCGCGCAACCGACCGATGAATACGCGCGAGCCGCGTGTCCACGGTTTCGCCACTGTCCGACAGGATCATGTCCAGCGATTGCGCCGCGGCGCTGATGGTGGCCAAGGGCGCGCGCAGCTCGTGCGAGATCAGCGCGTTCATCTGCCGCTGCGTGTCCAGCGCACCGGCCAGTTCGGCCAGCCGCAGTTCGCCTTGCGCCAGGTGTTCGGCGTCCGAGCCGGCGCCATTGTTGCGCGCGGGCGCGGCACTGTTGGAGGCATCCAGCGCCAGCCAGACCAGCGTGCCTGACACCAGCATCAGCCTCAGCATTTCGAAGCTCGCATCCGCGGCGTCTGCGCCGCTTGCGTGCCACGCGTCGTGTCCGAGAATCCAGGCTGATGCGCCAAACGCGAGCATCAGCGCAAGGTTGGCCGGGCGGCCAGACCGCTGCCGCACCGCGCTGGCCAGGAACCACAGCGCCAGCGGCACGCTCAGCGCAGCGCACACGCAGGCAATGGCCGCAGGAAGCACTCCCGATTCCGTTTCATACACGAAGATCAGCGCCAGCGCCGCCACGCCGGACAGCGCAATGCTGATCCACCGGCACGCAACGCCCAGTCCGGTTGCAATGCGCGATCCCTGCAGCAGGGGCGCGGTCAGGGCGAGCAGGGCGGCATAAGAGGCAGCTTGCAGCGCGCCCGGCGGCATCAGATCGGGCAGCGAACGGAACAACCCTTCGACCAGCGCGAAGGCCATGCCTGCTGCATACAGCGCGTTGCGCGTGTGCGCCCAGGCCACGCCGCACACTATCGCGCAGGCGATGGCGACGCCGGCGGTCAAGCCTGAGTGCAGGTTCTCGTAGCCGGCATGTCCCCCGTCGGCATTCAACCCATAAGCGAGCGCGTAGGCCGGCCAGAAGCAGGCGCACAGCAGCAGACCAACTCCCGACCAGATGGTTGTCCGGAAGAAGCCGGGCTGGCTTGCGCGAAGGTGGCGAAAACGCCAGCGGGTGCGAAGAAACAATCCTTCCGTCAACTAGGAACCCATTGGTGATCATGCGCGAGGTCTTGCGCGTGGGCGGAGTTTACGACAGCTCCGCTTATCGCGCGGACGCCGATTCCTTCCAGCACGAGCTGCGTCGCCGTGTCCGGCACGTCAGCCGCATAGACCGACATGCCGAGCGTCATCGCGGTCGCGACCACGGTGGCGGCCAGGTGCTGGCTGCCGGGACTTTGCAGGAGACCGCCGATGAAACTGCCGCTCAGCGTCACGTACGAGACGGGAAATTCATGCAGGTGCTCCATGGCGCCGAATTGCTGCGACAGCCGCGCTACCCCGACCCGTCCGCCGGCGCCCATGACGATATCGCAGAGCTGGCGCACATCGGCGCCTTGTTCGACGAGTCCCGCGGCGTCGACTTCCAGGATCAGCCGCGCTGACAGCGTGGGCCGGTCGTCGAGCATGCGTTCAAGACGCGCGAAAAAGGATCCTTGGGCAAGGGTGGCAAGCGATACCGGCACCGTAAGTGCGCCGTCATGAGTGAACAGCCAATCGAGACCCAGACGGATCGCCTGGATATCGCATTCGGCGGACAGGCCCAGGCGCACGGCTGGCGGCATGAAGATCGAAGCCGGCACGGGATCGGTGCCGGAAGCATCGTGCAGCGTCAGGCAGGCCTCGTGGTGCAGCAGGGCGCCCGACAGGTCATGCAACGGCTGTGCCGTCAGTGAGAACCGATGCTGCTCCAGCGCCGTCACCAGCGCGTCGTGCCAACTGTATTCACCGATGCGGGTGCTGTCGGCGGCCTGGCTTGCCGGCGTGATCTGGTCGTCGTCCGCGCTTTCGGCGCACATCAGCGCATGATCCAGACGCGCGAGGATGTCGCTCATGTTGTCGCCCGGCGCGAAGGCTGCCATGGCCAGCGCCCACCGGCACCATCCGTATTTGTCCATCGGCACGCGCAGCGACCGCAGCTCGCGCCGCACGCGTTCGGCCAGCACGCTGGCCTGCGGCGCCGAGGTGCGCGGCAGCAGCAGGGCAAAATCCGATCCGCTGATCCGGGCGATCAGCGTGCCCGGACCGCCGAATTCCTGCACCAGCTTGCGCAGGCGGTCCGACGATGAGCGCAGCCACTGGTCAGTGAAGGCGCGCGACAGGTGCCGGTTGATCTGTGCGAGGTCGCGTTGGCGGAACATCAGCAGATGGCCGCCGGCCTCGTCGGATTTATCTGCCAGCGCAAGCCGGAACTGGTCGACAAAATGCTTGCGGTTCGACAGGCGCGAGATGGGGTCCCGGTAGATTTCGCTTTGCAGCGATTCGATGCGCGCATTCTGCTCCTCGACCGTGGCGGCGACACGGCGCTGCGCATCGACCAGCGCCTGGTCCACACCGGGCACTTCGCACGAACCGCTCAGTCGCGCATCGGCGCCGGGCGCCAGCGCGCGCACGCGTTCGCAGATGTCGCGCGACGTGCGGGCTTCGATCCAGCGCACGAGATTGGTGGCGAACAGCGCCCAGAACGCGGCCGCGGCCAGCACCAGACCCAGAACGCGGATGCCGCCTTGCCACAGCGTGTCGCGAGCCAGGCGAGCATCGGCCTGCACGGTGAGGGTGCCTTTGCCTTGTCCGCCAGGGATGACGAACGGCCGGGAAATGGCCGGTGCTTCCATGTTCAGCCAGCCGGCGCGCCAATCGCGCTCCCGGCCTGCGGCAGCCGGTCCCGACCGGCGCTCCACACGCAGCGCGTTCCCTTCGTTCGTGATATTGACCAGCGAATACAGGCCCTGCCCGAACAATTCATCGGCAAGGGCGACCTGCTCGCTATGGCTGCCGGAACTGTGCGACAAGGCCCACGCGAGTGCATTGGCGCCCGATTCGCTTTGCTGGGCGAGCTGCGTATTCAGATAGCGGTGCGCCGCCAGCATCCCGAGGGCCTGGGCGCCCAGCAGGATAAAGCCGACCAGAAGGGCGGAGCATAAAAGCAGCCGGCGTAGTGTGGGCATGTATTGGCGAATCCCTTCCTGGGCCTGTGCGGGATAAAAACCTGGATATCAAACGTGACACACGTTACGAAACAACAGCCAGCAGCGGTGTCACGGTACTGGGACCTGTCACAGAACGCACAGAATATTACGAAATGCTCGGTCGTATCCGACAAGGTGTGCAATTATTTCGCTCGTGAGAATTGGCCCTTTGAGAACTATTGAGACACTGCGTATTAATTTTTGGGGTTGCGGTGTCGTAGATGAGTCGAGGCGTGGCGAAAGGACCGGCCAAAGATCGCCAATCCGGGACCCCGCCATGACCGCTGCGAGCAACATAGGATCCGAAGAAAGTCAGGAGAAGGAGGCGCGTTGCCTCCGAAATGTGGCGTTTTTTTGCGAAAACAATGCATAATTTAAAATATGTTACAGCCCCCGGGCCCGTGATCGGGCCGCAACGCCGGGGGCGTTTGGATAGGGGGGCTCCGTGCGTGAGAGTTACCTGCTCGCACTGTGCCTGACGCTCGCGGGCGCACTTGCAGCGATCAGTCTGCTGTTCTTCCGCCGGGACCGCGCGCTGCGCCGCCGCCTGACGCGGGATGAACTGACCGGCCTCCTCAGCCAACAGGAGTTGCATCGTCGCGTGCGTACCTGGCTGGGCCAACCCCAGGGTACGACGCGCCGCGGCGCCTTTTTTCTCGTCAGTTTCGAACACTACGCGCAGATCAGCGCCATGCTGCGCGCCGGCGAAGACCAGGCATTGCTGGTGCAGGTGGCCGATCGCATCAGCCTGGTCGCACGCGCGCTCGGTGGGATGGCCGCGCGCTCCGGGGCCGATTCGTTCACGGTCTGTGTCCCCGGCGTGGACGAGGAGGGGGCTGCCCAGGTGTCCGCCAAGCTGCTGGCCGACCTGAGCGCGCCTTATGAACTGGGCGCCCGTCCCCTGATTGCCGTCTTCCGGATTGGCGCGGCGCTGTATCCCGCCCACGGCCGCAGTGTCGAGGAGTTGCAACGCTGCGTGCAGGTGGCGATGGTGCCCCTCAAGGACCGCGGCGGCGAGGGCTGGAATCTCTTCGATTTCCGGCTGCTGGCGCGGCAGCGGGATCAGCAGGGCCTGGAAAATGACCTGAGGCTGGCGCTGACGACACCGGCCATGGAGCAGTTTGAACTCTATTACCAGCCGGTCTGCGACAGCGCGACCGGCGTGGTGCAGGGGTGCGAGGCGCTGCTGCGCTGGCATCACCCCGTGCTGGGCAGCGTGTCGCCCGCCGTGACAATCGAATTGGCCGAGCGCAGCGGACTGATCGTGCCGCTGGGCGCCTGGATCCTGGAGCGCGCCTGCACGCAGGCGGCGCTCTGGCCGTCGGCGTGGCGCGTCCACGTGAACCTGTCGGTCAAGCAGATGAACGAAGACGGGTTGGTCCAGCTTGTATCGGACGTGCTGGCGGCCGCCCGGCTGTCGCCGCGCAAGCTGGTGCTGGAGATCACCGAATCCATCTTCATCCTGCACTACGAGCGGCACGTGAAGATCCTGAACACGCTGCGCGACATGGGCATCGGGGTAGCGCTGGATGACTTTGGTTGCGGCTATTCCAGCCTGAACCATCTGCGCCATCTGCCCATCGACTGGGTCAAGATTGACCGCAGCTTCATTTCAGCCCTGGAATCGGACGCCGGCAGCCGCGAGGTGGTCTCTGCGCTGTTCGGCTTGTGCCAGGCCATGCACCTGCCGGTCGTGGCCGAAGGCGTCGAAACCGAAGGGCAGCGCGAAATCCTGAAGTCGTTGGGATGCCGCGTGATGCAGGGCTTTCTGCTGGGGCGGCCGGCTCCCGCCGCTGAAATCCAGGCTTTGGCCGCGGCGGTGTCATAATCGGGGTTGCTTGCAAACCCGACCTGTTGACTCCTTATGCCCGGCAATACCCTAGGTACTCTTTTTACCGTCACGAATTTCGGCGAATCCCACGGGCCGGCCATCGGTTGCGTCGTGGACGGCTGTCCTCCGGGACTGGCCCTGGACGCATCCGATATCCAGTACGAACTGGATCGCCGCCGCCCGGGCACCTCGCGCCACGTGACGCAGCGCCAGGAAGCCGACCAGGTCGAGATCCTGTCCGGCGTCTATAACGGGGTCACCACCGGCACGCCCATCGGACTGCTGATCCGCAATACTGACGCGCGCAGCAAGGACTACTCCAACATCGAGGACACCTTCCGTCCGGGCCACGCCGACTTCGCCTACTGGCGCAAATTTGGCGTGCGCGACCCGCGCGGCGGCGGACGTTCCTCGGCCCGGCTGACGGCGCCCACCGTGGCGGCCGGCGCCATCGCCAAGAAGTGGCTGGCCGAGCAATACGGCGTCAAGGTGCGCGGCTACATGAGCCAGCTGGGGCCTGTCGCCATCCCGTTCGTTTCGTGGGACGAAGTGCCCAACAATCCCTTCTATGCCCCCAACGCCGACGTCGTCCCCGAACTGGAAGCCTATATGGACCAGTTGCGCCGGGACGGCGATTCCATCGGCGCGCGCATCGAAGTCGTGGCAGAGAACCTGCCGGCAGGCTGGGGCGAACCCATCTACGACCGCCTGGACGCCGACATCGCCCACGTCATGATGGGCCTGAATGCGGTCAAGGGCGTTTCCATTGGTGCGGGCTTCGACTGCATCACACAGCGCGGCTCGGAACATGGCGACGAGATCACGCCGGACGGCTTCCTGAGCAACCACGCCGGCGGCGTGCTGGGCGGCATTTCGACCGGCCAGCCCATTACCGTGTCGCTCGCGATCAAACCCACGTCGAGCATCCGCGTCGAGCGCCGCTCGGTCAACCGCGCCAACGAGCCGGTGATGGTGCAAACATTGGGCCGCCACGACCCGTGCGTGGGCATCCGCGCCACGCCCATCGCCGAGGCCATGCTGGCGCTCGTGCTGATCGATCACGCATTGCGCCATCGCGGTCAGTGCGGCGCGGCGCCGGTCTGATACGTTTTCCCGTAGTTGAATTGGCTTGGAGGCCGACATGAAACAGAAGCGTCATTTTCTGCGCAATGCCGGGGCCGTGCTGTCGCTGGCCGTGCTGGCCGGTTGCACCAGCATGAACACCACGCAGTCAGGCGCCGTGGGCGTTGACCGCAAGCAATACATGTCCACGATGGTGCCGGCGCAGGCGCTGGAACAGGAAGCAAACCAGCAGTACGCCGACATCCTGCAGGAGGCCAAGTCCAAGGGCCTGCTGGATCGCGACGCCAAGCAAGTGGCGCGCGTGCGCGAGATCTCGCAGCGCCTGATCGCGCAGGCCGGCGTTTTCCGTCCCGATGCAGCCAACTGGAAATGGGAAGTCCACGTGCTGTCCAGTGACGAGGTCAACGCCTGGTGCATGCCCGGCGGCAAGATCGCCGTCTACACCGGCCTGATTTCGCAGATCAAACCGACCGACGATGAGCTGGCCGCGGTGCTGGGCCACGAAATCGCCCACGCGCTGCGCGAACATGCGCGCGAGCGCGTGTCCCAGCAGATGGCGACCAATCTGGGCTTGCAGGTGTTGTCCATTGCCACGGGATCCAAGGCGGCGTCGGACCTGGGCGGTGAGTTGACCAGCGTGATGTTCACTTTGCCCAACAGCCGCACGCACGAGACCGAGGCGGACCGGATGGGCGTGGAACTGGCGGCCAGGGCGGGCTACGACCCGCGTGCTGCCGTGACGCTGTGGCAGAAGATGGGCGCGGCCAGCCAAGGCAGTGCCCCGCCCGAGATCTTGTCGACCCACCCGTCGGCCGCCTCGCGCATCAGTGATCTGCAATCGGCTTCGCAGAAAGTGATGCCGCTTTACGAACAGTCCAAGGGTCAGGCCGCGCGTTAAGACGGCAAGGCGTTACGCTGACGACGCGGCCCGCGCGGCAATGCCTGCGCGGGCCGTTTTGCATGGTCCTTGCCTGGCGGTGGGGCCTGTCTGATCCCCCAACCGCAGGTCCTTGCGGTATTCCTTCGACTTACAAGGCGCTCGCCGTCTTGACGCCCTGGCCGCGCATGATCTCGATGCCCAGGCCGTGCAGAATGCGCTGCGTCTCCGCGTCCGGCACGTCTTCCGCGTAAACCGCAATTCCCAGCGAACGGGCCGTTTCCAGCACCGATGCCGTCAACTGCTGGCTACCCGGGCTTTGCGACATTCCGCCCACGAACCCCCCGCCCAATTTCACGTAGGACAACGGCAGCGTGTGCAGTTGCGCCACCGCGCCAAATTGCTGCGCCAGGCGTCGCACGCCGATGTGTGCGCCAAATTCCGCTGCGACCCGCGCAAAGGCGGTGATCTGCTCGTGGCATTCCACCAGCCCGTGCGCGTCGATTTCCACGTACAGACGGCGCGCCAGCGGACGGTTTTCGGTCAGCAGCAGTGCAAGCTGGCGCAGGAACTTCTGGCCGCGCAAAGAGGGCAGCGCCACGCGCACGGCAAGTTCGCCCGAATGGCTGGCCAGCCATTCCAGGCCAAGCCGCACGGATTCCAGATCGCATTCCGCCACCAAGTCCAGCCGCACGGCCGGCGGGATGAAGAGCGTGGCGGGGATCGGTTCCTGGTCGGGCGCGGTGCGCAGCATCAGCATGGCTTCGGTGCGCACGGTGCGCCCATCCAGCGCCAGCAAGGGTTCGGTGGACAGTTCGAACTGCCGGTTCTCCAACGCCGTCTGAATGGCGTCCTTCCAGGCGCGTTCGCCTGCTTCCGACGGCGACTGCATGTCGGTGGCGCCCGCGATCACGACCTGGTCGTTGCCCGCGCTTTCGGCGCGCATCAGGCCAAAGTCCAGGCGGGCCAGCACGGCGCCGGCCTGGCTGCCGTGGCCGTAATCGGTCATGGCCTGCGCCCACCGGCAAAGATGGCCCTCACCAACCGGAATGCGCGAGGCATGCAGATCCGCGCGCACCTGCTCGGCCACCATCATGGCCTGCGGCGCCGCGCAGCCGGGCAGCAGCAGCGCAAAGTCCGACCCATTCAGCCGCGCCAGCATGGGGGCGGCGACGTGCATGCGTTTGAGCGTGCCCTGGATGCGTTCGCACGCGGTGCGCAGCCACTGGTCGATGAATTCGCGCGGCATGTGGCGGTTCAGGTCGGCCAGATCGCGCTGGCGGAACACCAGCACGTGCCCGCCGTCGATCCGCGACGTTCCCGCCGCGGGCCGGGTTTCCAGCGCACGGCGGAACTCGTTGACGAAGTATTTGCGGTTGGGCAGGCCGGTGACCGGGTCCTGGTTCAGCTCCAGTTCCAGCGACTCGATCTTTGCGTTCTGTTCCTCGACGCTGGCATGGATGCGTTCGCGCGTCTGGTTCAGCGCCTGCACCACCCCGGACAACTCCGGCACGCGCGCCTCGACCTGTTCGCCCGGCGCGTCGCGGCCGATGCCGCGGACGTGGTCGCTGATCTCGCGCAGCAGACGGTTCTTGATCCACCCGACCAGCACGAAGGCGAACATGGCCCACAGGATGCCCGCGCCCACGACCAGCGCGATCATCTTCAGGCTGCTGCGCCACAAGGCTTCCCAGGCGTAGGCGTCGTTGGCGATCAGGGTGACTTCGCCGATCTGCCGCCAGCCGTCGCTGACCGCGTGGCTGGCCGCCTGGCTGTCCAGCGGCGCCAGCGCCTGAAACCATGCCGGCACGGACGCGGCGGTGGCGGTCGACTTGCGTTCGATCAGGACCTTGCCGTCGGGATCCGTCAGGCGCACCAGCGAGAAGTGCCCGCCGTCGTAAAGCGCCGAGACCAGCAGTTCCTGCACGACCGGATCATTGTTCGCCGGTTGCGACAGGGACAGGGCCAGGGAGACGGCCGCGTCGGTGCTTTGCACCTGAAGCTGGCCCGACAGATATTCACGCGCCGAATTGACGCTGAGCGCCAGCGTTCCCAGCAAAATCACGCTGATGGCGAGGGTCACACTGAGCAGTAGCTGACGAAGTATGGACATAGTCTTGTTTCCGGACATCAGGGGCGGATGCCTTCCCGTTCCATGCGTTGAAGTAGGTCGCGCCAGCGGCTAAGGCGGTCGACGGGCGCGGCCGCCTTGCCGTCCACGTAGACGCCGTCGGCGTTGAAACTGAAAACCGGCGTCAGGTCGCGCCGCTGCGTGGCCGGCAGGATGGTTGAGATCAGGCTGTCCAGCACCAGCGGGACGGCATTCGGGGTTTCGTAATAGCCCAGCACCATGTGGGCCACCTGGCTGCTGCTGGCCGCGCCGCCGATGCGGGCGCGTACATAGATGAAGCGCAGCTTGTTGGCCGGCACGCCCATCGAGAGCAGGGTGAAATACTTGCCGATGACGTAGTCTTCGCAATCGCCGGCGCCTTTGCCTAGCGACTCCAGCGGCGTGGCCCAGTAATCGGCTTGCTTCCAGATGATGGAATCCTCGCCGGAGAGCAGGGCGCGGTTCCAGAAGTCGTTGGCGACGGTGAGACGGTCGCGGTCGATTGCGGGGGCAGGGCTACGCAGCAGTTGCAGCCAGTTCGATACGGACTTTGCGCCCTTGGCGCCATAGCGGCTAGCCGACAGGCTTTGCAGCCTGTCGGTGTTGATCTCCAGCGCCGAGCTGCCGCTCCACCCGCAAGCCAGGCATAGCAGCGCCACACGGCACAGAGTCAGCGCGCTACGGTAACGGCGGGTTAAGGGCATGAAACGGATTTTCACATTTTTTCGGGCCTCTTAGACGGGCCCTTGAAAAAATGCGTCGTTCGGGAACGGAGGGCCGGAGCCGGCCCTCCCGTCAGGTCGATGATCAATGATGATCGACGTTCAGCTTCCCCTTCTGCAGCAGGTCGTTGATGATGGCCTGGTTGCTGACGGCCTGACCGTGGGCGTCATGGGTGAGATCGACACCCTCCAGCACGATCTTCTGATCGGCACCCTGGCCGATCTGGCCCTTGGTGTTGATCTCGAGAATCGTATTGTTGGCGTTGGCCGGATCCTGCTTGAAGTTGAGATAGTTGGACAGGTTGCCGTCCTTCTCGCCCACGAGCAGGTCCTTCAGGTCCAGCACATCGCCGCCGTCCGCGGGTTTGGCCAGGGAGAAGTCCTTGATCCGGTCCACGGCAGGGTTGGACGTCGTGCCCTGATCGTTGAACTCCCAGCGGAACGTATCCGAACCGTCGCCACCGATCAGGGTGTCGTTGCCCTTGCCGCCGACCAGCACGTCGTTGCCTTTGCCGCCGTTGAGCGTATCGTTGCCATCGCCCGCAAGCAGGATCTCGCTCTTGTCGGTGCCCAGCAGACTGCTGCCCGATTGATACGCCACCGATACATTGGCGCTATCGCTAAGGCCGTCGGCCGTGTGGATGGTGTAGGAAGAGTTGGCCACATTATCCGTAACGGCAGACGCGCGGGTGTAGTCGACCGTCATCGTGAGCATGTAGTGTTCTTCTCCCGTGCCGCCCGGCAACCATCCGTTGTCGTCGATGTTGAGCATACGGATTTCGTAGGTGCCGCCCGTCGTGGGAGCGATGGAATCGCCGCTACTGAGCTCGGTGTAGTCATCCGAGCTCCCTGCCAAGCGATATCCCATCCGGACCCAATTGGGTTGCAGGTTGTGATTCAGCGTCAGAACCTCTCCGGCCAAAAGGGCAAAGGTGATCAAATCCTGGTCATTGCTGCGGGCGGCGCCGACGCTAGCGAGATAACCGTCCACCTTGATCTGAGCACGATTCTGACCAACCTGGGCCAGTTCGGCGCGGTTGACCGTCAGGAACTTGTTCGCGTTGTTGGTGCTGCTGGTGCCGTCAAACCCAAGCGTCTTGACCGACGAGGCAGCAAAGTCAGCTCCCTTTTCCTTCCAGCCCGTATTCACCGTCAGCGGTCCCACCGTCAATGCGCCCGTGCCGCGCACGTCGTTGGCAAGCAGCGATCCGGCCTGAACCGTCAATTGCGAGCTCAGGATGTTGGTGATCACCGTGTCGTTCACGGCATCCGGGTTTTGATGGACCGGCGCCGTGACCGTCAGCGTGAGGCTGGCGCTTGCCGTATCGCCGTCGCCATCCCTGACCGTGTACTGGACGGTGTCGGTGCCGGCGGTTTGCGGCTGGTAGCGGTAATCGCCCAGGTTTTCACCTGCCAGATCGATCGTGAACTTGCCGTGCGACGTCGTCACCGTCAGTTCGGACTTGGCCGAATCGAAGGTGAAGGTCGCGCCGGCGCTGGCCGTAACCTTGTTGGTCGCAACGTCGTAGTTGTACGTCTTGCCGTCGATCACCAGTTGCGTGATGCGCGCACCGGCCAGGTCGGCGCCCAGCGTGCCGCCCGCCGCGATGTCGCCGACGATCGGCGGCGCGATGGTGTCCGAAATCGCCGTATCCAGACCGTTCAGGTCCTTCACGATGATCGTGTTGCTGTCCTGCGGCTTGCTGGGGTTGTAGGACACCGGATCGATGTACGTGCCGGTGGCGCTGGTGCCCAGGCCGATGCCGTACGAATTGATCTGGTTGTCCGTGAGGAACTTTTCCCAAGTCGCTTGCTGCGAACTGCCCACGGCACCGTTCACCGGATCTCCATCGGTGAAGAAGTAGGAAATGTTCTGAACATTGGCGCCTTCCAGCTTGCCCGTGCCCGAATTGTTCCACGCGGCCATCGCGGTGTTCAGTGCTGCCTGGTAGTTGGTGCCACCGTCGTAGCCCAAGCCGTTGACGAGCGCCTTGGCCTCGGCCAGCGACATCCAGCCGCCTCCCTTCTGGCTTGCGCTGGAGCTGAACTCCACAATCAGGACGCGCACGTCGCCGGATTCGCCATATTGGTCGAGCAGCTTGCCGACCGAGGACTTCAGCACCTCCAGACGCGAGAGCTCGCGTTTGCCGCTGTAGACGCCGCTGCCGAAGTTCATGCTGCCGGACGTATCCAGCGTCAGCATGATGTTGGTGCCGCGTGACGACAGCGCGGCGCCGTCGGCGATCGGAACCAGCGTCGGCGCCGTGTCGGTGACCAACACGCCCAGGTCGCCCGTGGCCTTGCCGCCGAACTTGTCTTCGACCGTGACGGTGAAGTGGTCCTGGACGTTGGTGTCGTCGCCGGTGTGTTGCTGCGCGCCGCTGGTCTGGTACGTGTAGGTCACCTTGCCGGTGGCCGCGTCGTAGCCGGTGAGCGTCAGCGTGCCCTTGCTGGTGGTCAGCGTGAGCGGGTTGCTCGACAGGCCCGCCAGGCGGTCCAACGTCAGCGTGGCATCGGCGTTGCCCGTGCCGTCGATCGAGATCGACTTCAGTCCGGCTGCCGCCGTGATCACGAAGGACCCGCTACCGGTGGCCTGCGCTTCGGACACGCTCAGGACGCCAGGGGCGCCGGCGTTGGTGTCTTCGATCGTCAGGGTCGGTCCCGTCGGCTCGACACCACCGACCTGGAATTGGCCGTTGGCATAGTCGCCGTCCGCGTCCGTCACCTGGTACGTGAAGTCGATCAGCTTGTTGGCCGTGCCGTTCATGGGCTGGTACTGATAGAACTCCCACTTGCCGGTGGCCGGTGTCAGACGGATCTCGAACACCAGATTGCCCGATGCATCCAGACCCTGGATCAAGTTGCCGTTCGAAGCCACATTGGTCTTGATTGCGCCGCCATCACGCGTCGTCAGGCCGCTTTCCACGCCCGTCAGCTTCAGCGTGCCGGGGCCGTCAGCGCCGTACGCAAACTGCAGGTTGCCGTCGGCGTAGGCAATGGCATGGACGTCCTGGCTGCCCAGGAACGTCACGCCCGTGACCGTGAAGTCGCTGTTGTCGCTGGACGAATTCTTGTGGTTGTCCGTGGCGGACACCACAATCGTGTCGAAACCGCCTTCCTCGACCCGGAAGTTCGCCGCGTAGTCGCCGCCGCTCTTGTCGGAGGTGAAAGTGCGTTCGGCGATCAACACGCCATCGCGATAGAAACGTGCAACGCCGCTTTCCACTTCGCCACCGTACATGGCGGCAAAGTCGATGGTTGCGCCGTAGGCGATCTTTCCGCCGGTGAGGCGGATCGTCAGTTCTTCCGACGCGCCTTTGCCGTTCAGTTCGCGGTAGTCCACCTCGTTCGCAATGTTGTGATACGGGGAACCCGTGCTCGCCACACCCAGCCCAGCGGTGCTCTGGTTGACCTTGGCGTCGATGAGCGTCAGGTCGTTGCTCGAGGTGAATCCCTTGGCCGAGACTTCCACCGCGCCGTTGCCGAACGTGAACTTCCATTGGCTGTCGCTGCTGGAGCTGCCCGCAAACGACACCTTGCCGGTGTAGACGTCCGGAATGCCGGCGGATTCGACGTTGACGGGCGCGTTCTGCTGCACGACAGGCGAATCGTCTTCGATCGTCACGTTCAGGTTGGTAGTGACCGGTGCATTGACGCCGTCAGCAACCTTGACGGTCACGGACAGGCTGACCGTGTCTTCCCGCGTCGTGTCAGGATGGTCCACCGGTGCCAACATCTGCACCGTGTAGGCGCCAGCGTTGTCGATCTTGATGATGATCGCGTCGGTGGAGCCGGCGCGGCCGGTCAGGGTATGACCATTGTCGGACAGGGTCCAAACAATGGGTACGCCGTCGGAGACGAGGCTGCCATTGGCCGGCGCCACCAGCGTGATTGTGTAGGCAGCTCCGCTGTTGTCGTCGGAGATGCTCAACTGGCCATTGGCCTTCGCCGAGTCGGTCGTGTCGGACGTGCCATTGCCGTCCTTGATGCCACCGGTCAAGCCTTCCTCGGACACCGCGACGGATGCGTTGCCAACGACAGGCGGCTTGTTGATATCCACGATGGCAGCGTTGCCGCTGTCCGAGATGCCGGCCGGCAGGGCCGTGCCGCTTGCGGTCTGACCGGAGAGCGTGGCGTTCAGAACCATGCTCTCGGTGCCTTCGTAGACGCCGTCGGCGGTCGTGGGCACTTTGACCACAATGCCACCAGTGGTGCCGGACGGAACCTTGACGCTGTACGAACCGTCCGCGTTGGCCGTTACCGCCACGGACACGCCGCCGATCGTCACGACGGGCTTGCCGTAGTCGGCTGCGGTGACCTGGCCTCCCAACGTGAAGGTTAGGGTGGTTTCGGCATCGACCGGCTTGCTCAGGGCGACGTTGAAGCTCGCCGTATTGCCTTCCGTCACATTGCCCGCGTCGGAGACATTGAGCGACGGCACGTCGGCGCCCGGACCGCGGTCGTCAACGATGACGGCGCTGCCCGAGTCGGTGATGTTGCCCGGCAGGGCGACACCGCTGGCGGTGTTGCCCGAGAGCGTGGCGTCCAGCGTTAGCTGTTCGCGGCCTTCGAAGACCGAGTCGTCGGTGGTCGGAACCGTGACGACGATGCCGCCGGTCGTGCCAGCCGGCACGGTGATGCTGTAGGAGCCATCAGCGTTGGTCGTGACCGCGACGGTCTTGCCACTGATGGTGACGGTGGGCGTGCCGATGTCGCCGCTTTCGATCTCGCCACCGAGCTTGAAGGTGAGCTTGGTGTCGGCATCGACGGCCTTGGTCAGGGCCACGTTGAAGACGGCGTTGCTGCCTTCGTTGACGTTGCCGGGATCCGAGACGGTCAGGGCCGGGATATCGGCACCCGGACCGCGGTCGTCAACGATGACGGCGCTGCCGGAGTCGGTGATGTTGCCCGGCAGCGCGACGCCGCTGGCGGTGTTGCCCGAGAGCGTGGCGTCCAGCGTCAGCTGTTCACGGCCTTCGAACACCGAGTCGTCGGTGGTCGGAACCGTGACGACGATGCCGCCCGTGGTGCCAGCCGGCACGGTGATGCTGAAGGTGCCATCGGCGTTGGCCGTGACGGTGGCAGTCTTGCCGCCGATCGTGACGGTGGGCGTGCCGATGTCACCGGTTTCGATCTCGCCACCCAGCTTGAAGGTCAGCTTGGTGTCGGCGTCAACCGCCTTGGACAGCGCGACATTGAAGACGGCGTTGCCGCCCTCATTCACCTCGCCCGCATCCGAGACGGTCAGGGCCGGCACATCGGCGCCCGGGTTCGGGTTGGACGGATCGGTGCTGTTGGTATCGACAATCGTGGCGCTGCCCGAATCGGTGATATTGCCCGGCAGCGCGACGCCGCTGGCGGAGTTGCCCGAGAGCGTGGCGTCCAGCGTCAGTTGTTCACGGCCTTCGAAGACGGCGTCGTCGGTGGTCGGAACGGTAACTACGATGCCACCGGTCGTGCCAGCCGGCACGGTGACGCTGAAGGAGCCATCGGCGTTGGCCGTGACGGTGACGGCCTTGCCGCCGATCATGACCGTGGGAATGCCCACGTCGCCGGCTTCGATCTGACCGCCCAGCGTGAACGTCAGGGTGGTATTGGCATCGACCGGCTTGGTCAGCGCGACATTGAAGACGGCGCTGCTGCCTTCGTTGACATCGCCCGCATCAGAAACGGTGAGGGCGGGCACGTCGGCGCCCGGACCGCGGTCATCCACAATGACGGCGCTGCCGGAGTCAGTGATGTTGCCAGGCAGGGCGACACCGCTGGCGGAATTGCCCGAGAGCGTGGCGTCCAGCGTCAGCTGTTCACGGCCTTCGAACACCGAGTCGTCGGTGGTCGGGACGGTGACAACGATGCCGCCGGTCGTGCCAGCAGGCACCGTGATGCTGAAGGAGCCATCGGTATTGGCCGTGACGGTGGCAGGTTTGCCGCCGATCATGACGGTGGGAACACCCACGTCGCCGGCTTCGATCTGACCACCGAGCTTGAAGGTGAGCGTAGTGTCGGCATCGACGGCCTTGGTCAGGGCCACGTTGAAGACGGCGTTGCTGCCTTCATTGACGTCGCCTGCGTCCGAGACAGTCAGGGCCGGGACATCGGCGCCCGGGTTCGGGTTGGACGGATCGGTGCTTTCGGTATCGACAATCGTCGCGCTGCCGGAATCGGTGATGTTCCCCGGCAGGGCGACACCGCTGGCGGTATTGCCGGTCAGCGTGGCGTCCAGCGTCAGTTGTTCACGGCCTTCGAAGACCGAGTCATCGGTGGTCGGGACCGTGACGACGATGCCGCCCGTCGTGCCAGCAGGCACGGTGACGCTGAAAGTGCCATCGGCGTTGGCCGTGACCGTGGCGGGCTTGCCGCCGATCATGACGGTGGGCGCACCCACATCGCCGGTTTCGATTTCGCCACCCAGCTTGAAGGTGAGCGTGGTGTCAGCGTCGACGGCCTTGGTCAGCGCGACATTGAAGACGGCATTGCTGCCTTCGTTGACGTCGCCGGCATCCGAGACGGTGAGCGCAGGCACATCGGCGCCCGGGTTCGGGTTGGACGGATCGGTGCTTTCGGTATCGACGATCGTGGCGCTGCCGAAGTCGGTAATGTTGCCAGGCAAGGCGACGCCGCTGGCGGAGTTGCCCGTCAGCGTGGCGTCCAGCGTCAGTTGTTCACGGCCTTCGAAGACCGAGTCATCGGTGGTCGGGACCGTGACGACGATGCCGCCCGTCGTGCCAGCAGGCACGGTGACGCTGAAAGTGCCAT
>NZ_JAKRML010000016.1:0-129697 GCF_022346505.1 Achromobacter sp. ACRQX | reverse complement strand
CACGAACTCCTCGTTGTCGATGCCGATGCCGCGCGCGGCCAATCGCTCCAGCTCGGCTTCCAGCTTGGCCGGGTCGGTCAGCGTCCGCATGGGCAAGGCGGGCGGGGCAGGCCTATGATGGGAGTCTGATCCGATTACGGCCGGGAGACAATCCATGCAACAAGGAAGCTGCCACTGCGGGCAGATCGCCTATGAGGTAGATGGCGATGTGTCGCAGGTGTTGGAATGCAACTGTTCGCACTGCAGCCGCAAGGGCTATCTGCTGTGGTTCGTGCCGCGCGCCGCCCTGCGCATCACGTCGTCCACGCAGGCCATGTCGACGTACACCTTCAACAAGCACGTGATCTCGCACCATTTCTGCGCCAACTGCGGCTGTGCGCCTTTCGGGTTTGGGGTCGGCGCAGAAGGCAAGGAAACGGCGGCGGTCAACGTGCGTTGCCTGGAAAACGTCGACCTGAATTCGCTGACCCGCATTCCGTACGACGGCCGAAACACTTGAGCGGCCGGCTGCGTTCCTGGACGGGTCAAAAGGCGGCCGCCGCGATGCGGTGGTCCGATGTGTTTTTTCACGATGGAGCGGTGCAATGAGCACGGTAAGGCTGCTGAGCGATGACGAGATCCGCAGAAGTCCCGAGGCATGGGCGGTGTTCGAGGACATCCGCGCCACGCGCAAGTCGGACTTCGTCAACAACTTCTGGCGGGCGCTGGCCAACGATCCCCCGCGGATGCGCAGCGTCTGGGAGCAGCTCAAGACGGTGATGATGGCCGAGGGCGAGCTCTCGCCGCTGGTGCGCGAAATGATCTACATCGCGGTGTCCACCGCCAATGGCTGCTCGTATTGCGTCCATTCCCACACGGCCTCGGCCCGGGCCAAAGGCATGACTGATGGCCAGCACGCCGAACTGCTGGCGGTGATGGCGATGGCGTCGCAGACCAACGCGCTGGCGACGGCCCTGCAGGTGCCCGTGGACGATGCCTTCCACGTGAAATGACCAGGAGGCGGCCATGTCGCTGATTCCCTTGTTTCCGCTGTCCAATGCGCTGTTTCCCGCGGGCGTGGTGCATCTGCGCATCTTCGAGGTCCGCTATCTGGACATGATCCGGCGCAGCATCGCCGACAACACCGATTTCGGCATCGTGGGCCTGTTGGCCGGCAGCGAGGTCCGCTCGCCCGAGGGCGTCGAGACGCTGTCGCCCGTGGGCACCATGGCGCGGGTCGAAACCTGGGAGGCGCCCATGCCGGCCTTGCTGGAAATCCGGTGCCGGGGCACCTCGCGCTTTCGGCTCCGGTCCAGCGAGGTGGCAAAATACGGCCTTTGGATGGGCGAGGCCGAGCCCATTGCCGATGACCCGCCCACGCCGGTGCCCGCGGCCATGCAGGCCAGCGCCGATGCGCTGGGGCGCCTGGTGGCGCAGTGGCAGCAGGACGGCGTGCCCGCCGAAAGAATGCCGCTGGCGCCGCCGTTCCGGCTGGACGATTGCGGCTGGGTGGCAAACCGCTGGTGCGAACTCTTGCCGCTGCCTCCGGACGACAAGGCAACGCTGCTGGGCCTGACGGACCCCGTGGCGCGCCTGGCCGCGATCCAGGACGTGCTGCGCGGACAGGGGCTGGCGTAGGGCGCCGCCCGACTTTATTTGGACACCATGGAAATCAGAGTAGACGAAGGCCTGCGTGCCTATATAGACCCGCTGACCGAGGACGAACACGCCGCGCTGGAGCGCAGCCTGCTGGCCGAGGGGTGCCGCGACGCCCTGGTGCTGTGGGGCGACCTGCTGATCGACGGGCACAACCGTTACGCCATCTGCGTCAAACACAACATCCCGTTCCAGACGATTCAGCATCCGCACTTCAAGTCCATGGACGACGTGCATCTGTGGATGATCGAGAACCATCTGGGCCGGCGCAGCGTGTCGGACTTCCAGCGCGGGGTGCTGGCGCTTCGCAAGAAGGAAATCCTGCTGGCGCGCACCGGCCCGGAAGCGGGCGGTGCGGCCGAAGGTGGGCTGGACGGCGGCGGCCAAGGATCGCCGGTCAAAGGTACGCCGGCCGACGGTGGGCCGGCGGACGATTCCCCGCCTTGGGACGAGGACGCGCCCGGGGCCAGCGCCGCGCCGATGCGCGGGCATGCCAATCCCGATTGGAAGCCCGCCGTCCCCAGCCGCCAGGCGCTGGCGCGCGCCGCCCGCATCAGCAGCAATACCCTCAATCAGATCGAAAAGATCCAGAAGTCCGCGGCGCCGGAACTGGTGCGTGCGGTGAAGGAAGGCGCCATCTCCATCAACGCCGCGGCGGCCGTGGCGTCGCTGCCGGCCGAGCGGCAAACCGCCGCCGTTGCAGGCGGGCGCAAGGAGCTGCAGCAGGCCGCCCGGGAGGTCCGGCAGGCCAAGGCGCCGCCGCCGCGCGAGGCGCCGCCGGAAGAACCTATTGAAAACATCGCGGACATGCCGGCGGAAATCGCGCGGCTGCGCCAGTTGCTGGCCAAGCTGACCGATGAACGCGATCAGCTCAAGAAGAAGGTCATGCACCTGACTGTCGCGTTGTCGGAAGCCCGCAGCGGATCCGGCAGCGGGGATGATTGAGCATTGATGCAGGAGTAAGGGATAACCCTTAAACCGCATAATCCACGAAAAAAATTCGTGGATCGCTGGGAATTTATATCGTTTTGAGGAAAGGCTTGCGCGGCTTTGTAATGCAGGTTCGCTTCAACGCTTCCTGCATTCACACCTGACTTTCCTTATGAATCCCATCGGATATCGCATTCTTTCCCGGCCCGAGACGGCCGTCGCCGCCGACGTGCTGGCCGGTTTTGCCAGCATCGGCTCGGCCCAGATCAGCGACTGCATGAATCGCCTATACGGCGTGTCGGGCCTGCGTCCGCTGCATAACGGCGCACGCCGCACGGTGGGCGTGGCCCTCACGGTCAAGACCCGTCCGGGCGATAACCTGATGATCCACAAGGCGATTTCGCTGGGCGGCGCGGGCGACGTGATCGTCGTGGACGGCTCGGGCGACACCAGCAACGCGCTGGTTGGCGAACTGATGATGATGGATGCGCAGTCGCGCGGCATCGAAGGCTTCGTGATCGACGGCGCGGTGCGCGATGCGGACGTGTTCGCCCAGGGCGAATTCGGCTGCTTTGCCCGCGACGTGTCGCACAAGGGCCCCTACAAGGACGGCCCGGGCGAGATCAACGTGCCCGTGTCGGTCGGCGGCCAGGTGGTCAATCCCGGCGACGTGGTCGTGGGCGATGCCGACGGCGTGGTGGTGATTCCCGCCGAACACGCCAGCGCCGTGCTGGCGCTGGCGCTGAAGAAGGAAGCCGACGAAGCCGTGGCCAAGGAAAAGCTGCGCGCCGGCACGTACACCAAGCCGTGGCTGGAAAAGACGCTGGCGGAAAAGATGGGAGCGGCAAAATGAGCATCGTTGCCGACCGCATCAAGCGCATCAAGCTGTCGCCCAGCGTCGCCGCGCGCGCCATCATTGCGGAACTGCGCGAGCAGGGCCGCCGCATCATCGACCTGACCATCGGCGAACCGGATTTTTCGACGCCCGAACACATCCGCCAGGCCGCCACCGCCGCCATGAACCGCGGCGAAACCAAGTACCCGCCGGCGCAGGGCACGGTGGCCCTGCGCAAGGCCGCCGCCGTCCATCTGCGGGAAGCGACCGGCGTGGAATACCCGGCGTCGCGCGTCATCGTCAGCACCGGCGCCAAGCAGGTGATCTTCAATGGCCTGGCCGCGACGCTGAACGACGGCGACGAAGTGCTGATCCCCGCGCCGTTCTGGGTGTCGTACCCGGACATGGTCCTGGTCAACGGCGGCGTGCCGGTGGCCGTGGAAACGTCGCCCGCCACCGATTACAAGGTGACGCCCGAGGCCCTGGAACGCGCCATCACGCCTCGCACCAAGTGGCTGATGATGAATGCCCCCAGCAACCCGACGGGCTCGGTCTACAGCGCGGACGAACTGCGTGGTCTGACTGAGGTCCTTGCGCGTCATCCGCACGTCTGGCTGATGACCGACGACATCTACGCACGCCTGAACTTCACCGGCGAACCGACGGTGCATCCGCTGCAAGTGGCGCCGGAACTGGCCGCCCGCACGCTGGTCGTCAATGGCGTATCCAAGGCCTATGCCATGACGGGCTGGCGCATCGGCTACGGCGCCGGTCCCGACGAACTGATCAAGGCAATGGCGATCCTGCAGTCGCAAAGCACGTCGGGCGCCTCGTCGGTCAGCCAGGCGGCCGCGCTGGAAGCGCTGACGGGTCCGCAGGACTGCGTCGTGGAGTTCGCCAAGGTATTCCGCGAGCGCCGCGACCTGGCGATCGCAGAATTGTCCGGCGCGCCGGGCCTGGACATCGTCGTGCCGCAGGGCGCGTTCTATGTCTTTCCGGACTGCTCGGGCCTCTTGGGCAAGAAGACGCCGGCCGGCGACGTGATCGCCAGCGACACGGACCTCACGCACTACCTGCTGCGCGAAGCCGGCGTGGCGGTTATCGACGGCCATGCCTACGGCGCGCCCGGCACGTTCCGGTTGTCGTTTGCCGCCTCGCTGGACGATATCCGGCAGGGATGCGCAGCCATCCGCGAGGCCTGCGCCAAGCTGGCCTGACGGGTCACGCTTTCGCACCCATACGGCGTCATCGCCAGTCTGTACACCTAACAACCATTCAAGGGGAATGAACCATGAAGCGTCACACTCTCATCGCCGCCAGCCTGGCCCTGGCTTCGCTGGCCGCGGGCGGAATTGCCCACGCCGACCAGCTTGACGACATCAAGGCGCGCGGCGAGCTGGTTTGCGGCACGCTGGGCACGTCGCAGCCGTTCAGCTTCCAGGACGGCGCGACGCGCCAGCTGGTGGGCTATGACGTGGACGTGTGCAAGCTCGTCGCCGACAAGCTGGGCGTCAAGGTCAACTACAAGCTGCTGTCGGTGGCGGCGCGCGTGCCGGAACTGAACGAAGGGCGCGTGGACATCCTGGCGGCCAACCTGGGCTATTCGCCCGACCGCGCGCAGCAGATCGCCTTCAGCCACGCGTACTACGTCAGCCCGCAAAAGCTGATGGTGCGCAAGGATTCGGGCCTGGACTCGATCGAAGCCCTGAACGGCCGCCGCATCGGCGCGACCAAGGGTTCCAGCTCCGAGCGCGAGATCAAGCGCATTCTCGACAAGTCGCAGGTCATCGGCTACGGCGACAGCTCGGCCACGTACCTGGCGCTGCAGCAGAAGAAGGTGGACGCGCAGTTTGCGTCGGAGCTGGTGCTGGCGCGACTGGTGCTGCAAAGCCCGCCCACCGCGCCCGTCACTGTTATCGGCAAGGCCGTGTTCGATGAGCCGTGGGGCCTGGGCGTGCGCAAGTCCGAGCCGCGATTCCTGGAAACGGTGAACCAGGCGCTGGACGAGGCCGAAACCTCGGGTGCGGCAGCCAAGCTGTTCGACAAGTGGTTTGGCCCCGACACCCCCTACAAGCTGGAGCGCGGCTTCAAGATCGGCCCGATCGCCGGCTAAGGGGCCGACCCGAGCGCTGCCGTTCGCCAGTATCCGTCACGGCTTCCCGCGTCTTGCAAGGCGATGCGCGGGAAGCCGTGATGCTTGGCGTTGCGCGCCCGAACGCAGGAGATTGACAGGTTTATGAGCTTTCTAGACGCTTCCCAATACCAGCTGCTGCTCAGCGGCATGGTGGTCACCGTGCAACTGTTTCTTGTTGCCTGGGTGATGGCGTTTTCCATCGCGGTGACGCTGGTGGTGGTGCGCGCCACAAACCTGGCGCCATGCCGCTGGGTGGTCGACGCCTATGTGGAATACCACCGCAATGTGCCGCTGCTGGTGCAGGTGCTGTTCTGGTACTTCGGCATGCCCGAGCTGCTGCCCGAAGGATTCCGCATGTGGCTGTATGCGCACAACGCCGAAATGTCGCTGGCCGCGATCGCGCTGGCGCTGGGGTCGGCCGCCTACATCGCCGAAGACATCCGCAGCGGCCTGCGCGCCATTCCCGGCACCCAGTTCGAGGCCGCCCGCGCGCTGGGCGCCAGCTACCTGCAATGCATGCGCTTTGTCATCGTGCCGCAGGCGCTGCGCATCTCCATTCCGCCGCTGGTCGGACGCGCGCTGCTGCTCTTCAAGAACACCAGCGTGGCCATGGCGATCGGCGTGATGGAGCTGACCTACCAGGCGCGGGAAATCGAGAACGAGACCTACCGCACCTTCGCCACCTTCGGCGCGGCGACGATCATGTACCTGCTGGGATCGTTCCTCATCATGGCGCTCGGATCGCGCATCTACGCCCGTTATCGTCTGAACCGCGGAGGCCATGGTGCTTGATCTCCTGATGCAATACTGGCCCACGCTGCTGGTGGGCCAATACCCCAACGGTCCGCTCGGCGGACTGGCACTGACGCTCATCCTGGCCGCGCTGGGTCTGGCGATGTCCCTGCCGCTGGCGCTCTTGATCGCGCTGGCCAGGGTAAGTCCCTACGGGTGGCTGCGCACGGCCAGCAAGGCGCTGGTCAATGTGGTCCGCGGCATGCCGCTGCTGATGCTGATCTTCTGGGCTTACTTCGTGGTGCCCAAGATCACCGGCCAGGTGGTCAGCGGCTTCTGGACGCTGATCTTTGCCCTGGTGGTGTACGAAAGCGCCTACCTGTCCGAGGTCATCCGTTCGGGTATCGAGGCGGTGCCGCGCGGGCAGATCGAGGCCTCGCGCTCGCTGGGCGTGGGCTACTGGACGACGATGCGCAAGGTGGTGCTGCCGCAGGCGCTGTTCAACGTGCTGCCCAGCATGACCAGCCAGTTCGTGTCCACCGTCAAGGAAACCTCGCTGGGCTACGTCATCAGCGTCAACGAACTGACGTTTGCCGCCAACCAGGTCAACAACCTGGTGCTGACCCAGCCGCTGCAGGTGTTCGGCATTCTGGCCATCATCTACTTCATCGTGTGCTTCAGCCTGAGCCGTGGCTTGAGCTGGCTGGACCTGCGCATCCGCCGCACGCGGGCCATGGCTTAAAGGAACAAAAACATGATCAAACTCGAGAAAGTGAACAAGTGGTACGGCGAGCATCATGTGCTCAAGGATGTGGACCTGTCGGTGGCGCGCGGCGAGGTGCTGGTGGTGTGCGGACCCTCGGGGTCCGGCAAGTCCACGATGATCCGCACGATCAACCGCCTGGAACCCATCGAAAAGGGCCGCATCCTGATCGACGGCGCGGATATCTACGGCAAGGGCGCCAACCTGAACGCGCTGCGCCAGAAGATCGGCTTCGTGTTCCAGCAGTTCAACCTCTTCCCGCACATGAGCGTGCTGGAAAACGTGATCTTCGCGCCCGTGAACATCCGCAAGCAGCCCCGCAAGGAGGCCGTGGAGCTGGCGCGCAGCCTGCTTGACCGCGTGGGATTGGCGCACAAGATCGATGCCTATCCGGGATCGCTGTCCGGCGGGCAGCAACAGCGCGTGGCGATCGCGCGCGCGCTGGCGCTGCAACCGCCCGTCATGCTGTTCGACGAGCCGACCAGCGCGCTGGATCCGGAAATGGTGGGCGAGGTGCTTCAGGTGATGAAGGGCCTGGCCAAAGACGGCATGACGATGGTGTGCGTGACGCATGAAATGGGCTTTGCGCGCGACGTCTGCGACCGCGTGGTGTTCATGGACGCGGGCGAAATCCTGGAGATGGATACGCCCGAGCGCTTTTTCAGCGCGCCGGCGCATCCGCGCGCGCAGCGCTTCCTGGCGGACATCCTGCATCCGCGGGGTTGATCCGCGCCGATCGTCCGCGGTGGTAATGTCTGGGGTTTCCATGCGCTTTTCTTCGACCGCGGCGATGTACACCCTCAAGCAATTGGAGGCCTTTTACTGGAGTTCCGAACTGGGCAGCTTCAGCGCGTCGTCGCGCAAGCTGCACACCACCCAATCGGCCGTGGCCAAACGGGTGGGGGAACTCGAGGCCTTTGCCGGCGCGCCCCTGTTCGAGCGGCGCGCCAAGAAACTCCTGATGACCCCGCAGGGCCGCAAGCTGTTCGAGCTGGCCAGCCAGATGCTGGAGCTGAACAGCCGCATCGTGCAGAACATGGCCGATCCGGCCAGCTTCGAAGGCGTGGTGCGTCTGGGCGTGACGGAACTGGTGGGCATGACCTGGCTGGCCGGGCTGATCAAGCAGATCAGCCAGCGCTACCCCCGCGTGCAGTTGATGCCCGAGATCGATGGTGGTATCACGCTCTATGAACGGCTGGAGCAGGACGAACTGGATCTGGCGATCATGCCCGGCCCGTTCTGGGGCTACCAGTACGATTGCACGCACCTGGGGGCGGTCACCAATGTCTGGATGGCGAGTCCGGCGCTGGACATCGATGTCGCTGCCGCGTTGACGCCGCAGGATCTGGCGCCGTATCCGGTGATCTCGCAGCCCACCAATTCCGCGCTATCGCATCTGTACGACGCGTGGTTCGCGGAACAGGGGATGCCGGTCAAGCGCGTGCTGACCTGCAACAGCCTGGGCATGATGGCGCAGCTGACGATGCTGGGATTGGGGATCAGTTACCTGCCGGGCGCCTACTTTGCGCCGCTGGTGGCGCGCGGGGCGCTGTGCCAGTTGAATGTGCAGCCGGACCTGCCGACCATCAATTACTACGCGGTGCACAAAAAGAATATCGTCAATCCGGTCGTATCCCGGGTGATCGACATTGCGCGCGAGGAATGCGCGTTCGAGGTGGCGGGGGCCTTCCTGCCCCATGTGCCGCCGGCGGCGCGGCCCATTGAGGCAGGGGAAGGCGGCTTGCCGGATGGGAATCCGGCCGGCCGGCGCGATTAACCGCAGCGGATCGCCGTCATCACGTCCTTGTCGTCCACGATGAGGTTCAGGCGGGTGTTGTTGTATTCCATGGTGACCAGCTGGCCCGGACGCAGCATGCGCGCGGTGGCGCTGCCGCTGCGCGTGCGCAGGTCTTCCATGACGGACGGCGTGGCTTTCTGACCGATCTGCGATTGCAGCGGGCCGGCGTCGCAGGTCTTGCCGGTGCTGCTGCCGGGCATGGCCGAGGACGAACCGTAGGAAGAGCCGGCGCCGGTGCTCGATGAAGAGGATGCGCTCGAGGAGCTGGAGGCCGGCGCGCTGGACGTACGCGAACCGCCGGTATTGGCGCACGCAGCCAGGCTGGCAACCAGCAGGAAGGGGATCAGCTTGCGGATCATGTAGGACTCCTTACAACGAGCGGACAAAAAGCCATGATAGACCAGCGGCGACGCGCTGTGCTCAAGGCGCGGCGGGCATGTGCAACCGGGCAACAGCGGCGGGCGGCTGGGCGCGCGTCAGGTGTTCGCCAGGTGTCTGACACCCGTATGGACGGTCTTCAGGCTTGAAGGGTGCTTCAAGGGTGTCAGACACCGTCAAGTTGCTCCCGCATCCTCAATGGAAGTCGCGGCTCTGCGACGTCAGCCCGCCCAGGAGGTCGGACATGTCCACCAGCCGCTGCGCGATCAGGTGGCGCACCCCGTCCACACTTTGCCAGGACCCGAACACCCCCAGCAAGGTGGCGCCCAGCAGCTCGCGGCGCTGGCGTTCGATCAGGTCGGGGCGGACCACCACGTTGACCGGGCCGGTCTCGTCTTCGAGGGTGACGAAGATGACCCCCTTGGAGGTCTGGGGGCGCTGGCGCACGGTGACGATGCCGCAGGCGCGCGCGACCCGCTTGTTGGGATAGTCGTTCAGCACCGAGGCAGGCTGGAAGTTGCGCGCGGCCAGTTGGGGGCGCAGCAGCGACACGGGATGGCTGTGCAGGGTCAGGCCGACGCTGCGATAGTCGGCGGCCACGGTCTGGCTCTCCGACGGGGCGGACAGCTGCGGGGCCTGGGTTTCCACGATCTCGGCGTCCCGCAGCAGGTCGCGGCTTTGTACGCTGGCGGCGGCTTCCCAACTGGCCTGGCGCCGGTGGCCGGCCAGGGTGCGCAGCGCATCGCCGGCGGCCAGCGCGTTCAGGTCGTGGCGGTTCAGGCCGGCGCGGCGGGCCAGGTCGGCGGTGTTGGCAAAGGGGGCGTCGGCCCGCGCGGCCTCGATGCGGCGGGCGGCGTCCTCGCGCATGCCTTGCAGCAGGCTGAGTCCCAGCCGCACGGCGGGGCGGGGCGTGGGGACGCCCGGCGTGGCGACGCCCGGCGCTTCGACGCCCGGCGCTTCGACTCCCGGCGTATCGACGCCCGGCGTGGCGACGTCCGGCGTGTCGACGCCCGGCGCCTCTGCGGACGGCGCGTGGGGGTGGGGGCGGCGGCGGGCGCCCGGATGCCCGTCGGGCAGCGTTTCCAGCATCGAATCCCAGCCGCTTACCGTCACGTCGGCGGGCAGCACGCAGACGCCGTGGCGGCGCGCATCCTGCACCAGTTGGGCGGGCGCGTAGAACCCCATCGGCTGGGAATTGAGCAGGGCGGCCAGAAAGGCCTCCGGTTCGTGGCGCTTGAGCCAGGAGCTGGCATACGCCAGCAGGGCGAAGCTGGCGGCATGGCTTTCCGGAAAGCCGTATTCGCCAAACCCTTCCACCTGGCGGAACAGGGCTTCGGCGAAGTCCAGCGTGTAGCCGTGCGCCAGCAGCCCGCCCACCAGCTTGACGCGGAACTTGTCCACGCCGCCCTTGCGCCGCCAGGCCGCCATCGACCGGCGTAGCTGATCGGCCTCGCCGGGCGAAAAACCGGCGGCCACGACGGCGATCTGCATGACCTGTTCCTGGAAGATGGGCACGCCCATGGTGCGGCTGAGCACGCCGCGCACTTTTTCGCTGGGGTAGGTTTCGTCCTCCTTGCCCTGGCGGCGCCGCAGGTAGGGGTGGACCATGCCCCCCTGGATCGGTCCGGGGCGCACGATCGCCACCTGCACCACCAGGTCGTAGTATTCGCGCGGCCGCAGGCGCGGCAGCATCGTCATCTGGGCGCGCGATTCGATCTGGAAGACGCCAATGGTGTCGGCGTCGCAGATCATGTCGTAGGTGGGCACGTCGCCTTCCGGGATGTCCTGCAGGGCGAGCGGCTGGCCGCGGCGCTGGCTGGCCAGTTCAAGTGTGCGGCGCAGGGCCGACAGCATGCCCAGCGCCAGGACGTCGACCTTGAGCAGCTTCAGGGCGTCCAGATCGTCCTTGTCCCATTGCACGACGCTGCGGTCTTCCATGGCGGCGTTCTCGATGGGCACCAGGCGCGAGAGCTTGCCGCGTGAAATGACGAAGCCGCCCGGGTGCTGCGACAGGTGGCGCGGAAAGCCCATCATGGTCTGCGCCAGCGATGCCCACTGGCGCGCCACCTGGGATTCCGGGTCCAGGCCGCAGGCGCCCAGCGTGCGCAGCATTTCCTTCTTGCCGTCCCACCACTGGTGCGCGCGGGCCACGGCGTCGATGACACCCGGGTCCACGCCCAGCGCGCGCCCCGTATCGCGCAGCACGCTGCGCGGCCGGTACGAGATGACCACCCCGGTCAGGGCGGCGCGGTCGCGGCCGTATTTGCCGTAGATGTACTGGATGACTTCTTCGCGGCGTTGATGTTCGAAGTCGACGTCAATGTCGGGCGGTTCGTTGCGTTCCTTGCTGATGAAGCGTTCGAACAGGTTGTTGCCGCGCTGCGGGTCCACTGCCGTGATGCCCAGGCAATAGCAGACGGCGGAATTGGCGGCCGAGCCCCGGCCTTGGCACAGGATGCCGGCGTTGCGGGCGAACTGCACGATGTCGTAGACGGTCAGGAAGTAGGCCTCGTAGTTGAGGTCCGCGATGAGATCCAGTTCCTTGTCGATCTGCGCCGTCACGCTGTCGGGCACGCCCTGGGGAAAGCGCCGGTCCGCCCCGGCCAGCGCTTCCTGGCGCAGATAGCTGGCGGGCGTGTGGCCGGGCGGCACGATCTCGTCGGGATATTCGTAATGCAGCTCGTCCAGCGAAAACGTGCAGCGGCGCGCCACCGCCAGGGTCTGCGCCAGCGCGTCGGGCGGATACAGGCTGGCCAGCCGCATGCGGCTGCGCAGGTGCTGTTCGGCATTGCCCGACAGTTCGTAGCCGCATTGCGACACCTGCTGGCGGGTGCGGATGCCGGTCAGCGTGTCGTGCAGCGGCTTGCGCGACCGGACATGCATCTGCACCTGGCCGACCGCCACGATCGGCAATTGCGAGGCCTGGGCTGCGTGTTCGACGGCGGCGCGGTGCAGGTCGTCGCGCGACTGGTGCAGCAGGTTCAGTCCCACCCACGCGCGCCCCGGAAAGACGCGCGCCAGCCAGCGCGCCTGGTCGGCCATGCGGTCGGCGTCGGTGCCGTAGGCGGGCGTCAGGATGGCCAGGCATTCCGGCAGACTGCGCAGGTGCGCGTGGCCGGCGGGCGGATCGGCAAGGTCTTGCGGGGAAAGCCGGTATTCGCCCTTGGGCGCCCGGGTGCGGCCCAGCGTGATGAATTCAGACAGGTTGCCGTAGCCTTCGCGCGTCTGCGCCAGCAGCGTCAGCCCCAGTGGCGCTGCGTCGGGCGCGGCGCGCAGCTGGAACGTGGCGCCCACGATGAGCGGCAGCTTGAGGGTCTTGGCTTCGGTGTGGGCGCGCACGACGCCGGCCAGCGAGCATTCGTCGGTCAGGGCCAGCGCGGCGTAACCGAGTTCGGCCGCCCGCGCGGTCAGTTCTTCGGGATGCGAGGCGCCTTGCAGGAACGAAAAATTGGACTGGCATTGCAGCTCGGCGTAGCCGGGCAGCTGGGCCAGGACCTCGGCCGGGTCCAGGGGATCGGGGGCGTCGTCGTCCATGCGCATGTCAGGCGTACAGTCCGTGCAGGAACCAGCGCGCGTCCTCGGCGTCGCGCTCGCGGTAGATCCAGTAGCGCGCGCCCGCCGCGTCTTCGGCGACGAAGTAATCGCGCACGGTCAGGGCGGGGTCCCACCAGCCGCTTTCGATGCGTTCGGGGCCGCGCATCAGCCGCAGCGCCTGGCCGGCGTAGTGGGGGCGATGGCCGGACAGCTTGAGGGGCTGCGGGGTTTCCAGCAGCCAGAACGGCCGGTCGAGCAGCGGCGGCAGGGGGGCGGGACGTTCGGGCGCGGCCAGCGCATCGCCCCAGGAATTGGCGGCTTCGGGACGGTGGTCGGCGGTGGGCTGGGCATGGCGCACCCGGTCGCGGCCCAGCCGCGCCACCAGCAGGTCCAGCAGCCGCGCGTGGTCGGCGGCGGTGCCGCCCGGTTCGGGGAACAGGGTGGTGCTGGCCGCGGGCTGCTCGACGGTGTCGGGCGCGTGCAGCGTCACGGCGATGACGGGGGCTTCCAGCGTGAAGTGGTTGAGTTTTTCGCGCAGCAGATGCAGCAGCTGCGGCGCCTGCCAGATGGGCTGGGCCAGGGCCACTTCAAGTTCGGTGGGCGGGCGGGCGTGGCGGCCGCGTTCGTGGTCCATGCTGAGCACCACGCGCCGCACGGCCAGTTGCCGGGCGGTCAGCCAGCCGCCCAGCTGCTCGGCCAGTCGGCCCGCCACGGCCAGCACGGCATCGGTGTTCTCCATGTAGTCCATGAGTTCGATCCGCCGCGAAAACTGGTTGGGCGGTTCGAGCCAGCGGTAGAGTTCGGGCACCTGGCCGTAGGCGGCGTCCAGCGCCTGCAGCAGGTCGGGGGCGCTGCGCCGCTGCAGCCCCCCGCGCGGCAGGGCGCGCAGGTGCGCCAGCGTGTGGCAGCCGATGTCGTCCAGCCAGTTGCGGCGGTCTTGCGCCTGGGGCAGCAGCGACAGCGGCAGGGCATCGAGCCGCCGCGCCAGGGTGGGCAGCTTCAGGGTGCGCCGGGGCACGCGCCGGCCGGCGCGCCGCGCGAGCAGCCAGGCGCCCTTGGCCGTGGGCGCCATGCCCAGCGACACCCGCAGATCCAGCGCCCGCAGCGTGGCGGCCACCCGCCGGCTCAGCGCGCGCGGCCCGCGGAAGAACATCAGGCTGGCGCCCACGTTCAGCAGCACGGTGTCGCCGTCGGCCAGTGCGATTTCCGGGGTGTACTGCAAGAGGGCCAGCGCCGCGCCGTGCAGGGCGTCGGCCTCGGCCAGCGCATTGCGGGGCAGCAGTTCCACGCCGGGGGCGATGGCCGCCGCGCCCGCGCGGCGCATGCCGGGCGTCACGCCGGCCTGGCGGGCGGCGGGGGTCAGGGCGGCGACCCGTTCCTGATCCAGAACGGCGAACGCCTCCTGTTCATGCGGCCAGTGCGGGCGTATGGCGTCCAGCGGCAGGCAGCGCAGGTAGGCGGCGATCCAGAGGCGCATGGCGGGGAGAAGAGGGGGTAAGCGCGCCGGGCTCCAGGCCCACGTACAGCGGGGTGTCGCAGACAGGCCCCCGGCGCTTCAGGATGTGGACGGACAGGCCGCCGGGCGCGGGCGCCAGCGCCAGCCGCAAGGCGGCGGGCGTGGCGGTCTGCGCGGCGCGGGACGGGCGCACGGCGATGAACAGCAGGTCGCTGGCCTGGGCGGCCAGATGCAGGCGGCGCAGGGATTCGGGGCGCACGTGGGGCAGCCAGCAGATCAGCGCGCCGCAACTGGCGTTTTTCAGGATCTGTTCGCTGGCCCACAGCGCGTCGACCGGCTTTTCGGGCGCCACCCACAGCAGTTGCCGGGGATCCAGCCGCCAGCTCATCCAGCTGGCGATGTGCGGCACGTGCGGCGGCTGCACCAGGGCAATGGGACGACGGGTTTCCAGTTGGGCCAGCGCGGGACGCAGCAGGCGGATTTCTCCGATGCCGGGATGGGGGGTGAGCAGTTCAACGAGCGATCCGAGCGGCCAGCCGTTATCCGGCAGTTCGGCTGACAGCGCCGCGTGCCCGGTTGGCAGGGTGCGTGCGGCGCCTTTGGCCAACTGCGTGGCGCGCCACAACGCGGGATGGATCTGTTCGGGGGACTGCATGGCGAAAGCGCCCGGTGCTCAATACCTGTATGAATGTACAGTATTGTACCGGGCTTTGCGCCGGGCGGACGTATCGAAAAGTGCCCCCGAATGTGTCCCGAATGCGTCCCCGAAAAGTGCTAGAACCGCATGTCCTGGTACTTCACCCAGCGCGAGCCGCGCAGCAGCCGGTGGCCGATCCACAGTCCCAGGAACAGCGGAATTGCCAGGTACGTCGACACCACGCCGATCCAGTCGATGCGTTCTTCAAGGAACGCCTGATAGTTCTGTCCCAGCGTGACCACCAGGCACAGCACGAAGGCCAGCAGCGGCCCGAACGGAAAAAGTCCCGCCTTGTAGGGCAGGTCGGCCGTGTCGTAACCGTGCTTCACGTAGCCCTGGCGGAAGCGGTAGTGGCTGACCGCGATGCTCAGCCACACGATGAATTCCGTCATCCCCGCAAAATTGAGCAGCCAGATGTACACCGCCTTCGGGCTGTACACCACGCTGAACAGGCACAGGCAAGCCAGCAGCGTCGTGGCCAAGAGCGCATACAGCGGCACGCCGCGCGGGGTCAGACGCTTGAAGATCGCCGGCGCCTGGCCCTCGGCCGCCATGTTGAACAGCATCCGTGTCGCCGCGTACATGCCCGAATTGCCGGCCGACAGCACGGACGTCAGGATCACCGCGTTCATCACCGTGGCCGCGGACAGCAGGCCCGCGTGCTCGAACACCAGCGTGAAGGGGCTGACCGCGATGTCCTCGACCTCGTTGCGCAGCAGTTGCGGATCGGTGTAGGGCACCAAGAGGCCGATGATCAGGATGGCCAGCACATAGAACAGCAGGATGCGCCAGAAGACGCTGTTGATCGCGCGGGGCACGTTGCGCCGGGGGTTTTCGGACTCGCCGGCCGCCACGCCCACCAGTTCGGTGCCCTGAAAGGAGTAGGCCACCACCATCGCCACGCCCACCCACGTCGCCGCGTTGCCGACGAGGGGCGCGTCGCCCACCTTCCAGTTGTCCAATCCCACCGGTCCGCCGCCGTGGATGATGCCGGCCAGCATCGCCACGCCCACCACGATGAAGCACAGCACCGCCACCACCTTGATGATGGCGAACCAGTATTCCGCCTCGCCGAAGCTGCGCGCCGAGAAAGCGTTCAACCCGAAGGTCAGCACCAGGAACGCCACGCTCCATATCCAGCCTGGCGTGTCCGGCAGCCAGTACGCCATAACGAGCTGCGCCGCCACGACGTCCACCGCCACGACCGTGGCCCAGCTGACCCAGAAGTTCCAGCCCAGCGCAAAGCCGAAACCCGGATCCACGTAGCGCGACGCATACGTGCAGAACGAACCCGACACCGGCATGAAGGTGGCCAGCTCGCCCAGGCTGGTCATGATGAAGTACACCATCAGGCCGATCACCAGGTAGACCATCAGCGCGCCGCCGGGGCCCGCCTGCGCGATGGCCGCGCCGGAAGCGACGAACAGGCCGGTGCCGATGGCCCCGCCCAGCGCTATCATCGTGAGGTGGCGTGCCTTCAGCACGCGGTGCAGCTGATTGTTGCCGGCGGTGTCGCCGGTAGTGTTGCTGGCAGTGTTGCTGACAGGCGCGGCGGCGCCCGAGTCGATGTTCGGTGTGTGCATGACAAGGCGTGTGGTGGCCGCCGCCCGGACATCGCCGGCGCTGGACATTGCCAACGGCGGGCGCCCGTCGTTGCGGGCAAGCGCGGGGCGGCGTGCAAAAAAGCCCGGCGTCGTCGGTACGATGCCAGGCGCGGCGCATTTTACAATGCGGCAATCGGGGCGCAGTCCCACCGTCCCAGGCCAGCACGGAGCAGTTTCATGGCGTCTTCCAGTTCTATCGAATTTCTTCCCGACCCGGGCGTCGACGTGCGCCAGCTCTTCATCCTGCTGCACGGCGTGGGCGGATCGCCCGCCAGCCTGGAACCCCTGGCCCAGGCGGTGCGCGCGGCCTTTCCGACGGCGGCCGTGCTGATCCCCGAAGGTTTCGAGGCCTTTGACGGCGGCGGGACGGGCCGGCAGTGGTTCTCCGTGCGCGGCGTCACCGAAGACAACCGCGCCGAGCGTGTGGCCCAGGCCATGCCGCAGCTTGAGACCTACGTGCGCGAGGCGCAGGCGCGCTTCGGCCTGCTGCAGTCCGACACCGCGGTGGCCGGCTTTTCGCAAGGCGCCATCATGGCGCTGGAACTGGTGCAGGCGCACGACGGCATGGCCGGCCGCGTCATCGCGTTCTCGGGCCGCTATGCGCAACTGCCCAAGAACGCCCCGTTGTACACCACGATTCATCTGCTGCACGGCGCCGACGACGCGGTCATGAGCGTGTCGCAGGCGCAGGCCGCGCAGGCGCGCCTGGCCGAACTGCACGGCGACTCCACCATCGACATCGCCACCCACGTCGGTCACGAATTGCATCCCGCCCTGATCCAGCGCGCCATCGTCCGCCTGCAGACCTGCGTGCCGCTGCGCAGTTGGGAGGCCGCGCTGGGCCTGAACCAGACGCCGCCGGACGGGACGACGGTGCATTGATGGCGGCATCTGCCACGACCGGCGCGAAAGCCTCCGCGCCCGCGCAGCAACGCGCGGCCGATGCCGTCGGCGGCGCGCAAAGCATCTTCCGCGTGCTGCGCATCCTTAAATACGTCGGGGCGGCGCCCGCGCGCGGCGTTGGTCTGACGGATGTGGTGCGTGACGTCGGCCTGACGCCGCCCACCGCGCACCGCATGCTGTCGGCCTTGCTGCAGGAAGGCTTTCTGTCGCTCAATCCGCGGCTCAAGACCTACAGCCTGGGCCGCGAGTCCTACATCCTGGGGCTGGCTGCCGAAAGCCGGCACGGCATCAAGGCCATCGCCGAATCCGCCGTGCTCCGCCTTGCGCAGTCCACGGGCGACACCAGCTTCCTGTCGGTGCGATCGGGACACGAAGCGGTCTGCGTGGACCGCAAGACGGGCGACTTTCCCATCAAGATCCTGACGCTGGAAGTCGGCCATCGCCGCCCGCTGGGCGTGGGGGCGGGCAGCCTGGCGCTGCTGGCATTTCTGCCCAACGACGATATCGACCGCGTGCTGGCGCGCTACGACGCCAGCGCCGCGCCCGATCTGCCGTCCACCGACATGCTGCGCGAAGACATCGCCGCCGCGCGCAAGAACGGCTACGCGCTCAACCCGGGCCGCATCATTCCCGACATGCTGGGCGTGGGCGTGCCGGTGTTCGACCGCGAGCAGCACGTGGTGGCGGCGCTGAGCGTGGCGGCGATCCGTTCGCGCCTGTCCGGCGCGCGCCTTGCGGACGTGGTGGCCGCGTTGCAGCGGGCGGCTTCGGAATTGTCCGCGGACCTGGCCCCGCGCTTCTGATCGCTGCCGGGCAAACGGAAGTCCTGCATCTGGTTCGTCGGGAAACGCCGCGCAGCCGGCGCCTCGGCGAAAAGCCGCGCGCCCGCGCGCATCAACGCCCCGCGCAGGCCTTGCCGCCGTCTACCGGCAGACACACCCCGGTGATGTACTTGGCCTCGTCGCTCGCCAGGAACAGCGCGGCGTGGGCGACGTCCCACGCATCCCCCATCCTCCCCATCGGACTGGCGGCATTGCGCCGCCGCCGCATTTCCTCGACATCGTCGAATTGCCCCGCAATCTGCTTGTAGATCAACGGCGTGTCGATGACGCCGGGCAGCACGGCGTTCACGCGGATATTGTCCGGCGCATAACGCACCGCCAGCGACCGCGTCAGATGGTTCAGCCCCGCCTTGGCCGCGTAGTACGAGGTGTACGGATACGAATTGACCTGAATCGACGCCAGCGACGAAATGTTGACGATGCTGCCCGAGCCCTGCGCCAGCATGGCGGGCAGCACATGCTTGCAGGTCAGGAACACGCCGGTCAGGTTGGTGTCCAGCACGCGATGCCAGCTTTCCTCGCTGGCCTCGATGGGATCGCCCATTTCGGTGATGCCCACGTTGTTGTGCAGCACGTCGATGCGTCCGGCGGCCGCCAGCACGGCGGCAACCGCGGCCTGGATCTGCGCGGAGTCCGTTACGTCGGCGGTCAACGCCTGGCAACGGCCGCCTTCGGCCTCGATGATGGCGCAGGTTTCGCGCGCGGCGTCCTCCCTGACGTCCACCGCGAAGACCCGCGCGCCTTCACGCGCATACAGCGCCGCCGCGGCCTTGCCGTTGCCCCAGCCCGGCCCCGACGACCCCGCGCCAAACACCAGCGCCACCTTGTCCTTCAGCCGCTCGCCCATGTCATTCCGCCGAGATGTGGGCGAAGTCGGCCACCTTCTTCCACTTGGCCACGTCGTCCTGGATCATCGCGGCAAAGGCCTCGGGCTTGTCGGCGACCACATACGCGCCAACCCCCGCGTACTTGGCCTGCACGTCCTTGTCGGCCAACGCCTTGCGGGATGCGTCGTTCAGCTTGGCCAGCACGTCTTTCGGCAGGCCCGCGGGGGCCAGCAGGCCGTTCCACATTTCTGCGTCGTAATCGGGCAGGCCGACTTCAGCAAAGGTGGGCACGTCGGGCAATTGCGGCAGGCGCGATTTGGCGGCCACCACGATCGGGCGCAGACTGCCCGACTGGATGTGCGCCATGGACGACGCCGCCGTATCCCACAGGATGGGCACCTGACCGGCGATCACGTCGTTCAGTGCGGGTCCGGTGCCGCGATACGGCACGTGCATCATGTCCAGGCCGGACAGCGACTTGTAGTATTCCATCGCCATGTGCGTGGCGCCGCCATTGCCCGACGAGGCATAGGAATACTTGCCGGGCGCGCCCTTGATCAAGGCGGTGAACGACGCATAGTCCTTGGCGGGAAAGTTCTTGTTCACCACGATCACGCCCGGCACGCGGATGATCTGCGTGACCGGCGTGAAGTCCTTCACCGCGTCGTAGGGCAGGTTCTTGTACACGGCGGGGTTGGTGCCGTTGGTGCTGGACGTGCCCAGCAGAAGCGTATAACCGTCCGGCGCGGCCGAGGCCACGGCGCGGCTGCCGACGGTGCCGCCCGCGCCACCCCGGTTCTCCACCACGACCGGCTGGCCGATCTGCTTGGCCAGCGCCTCGGCAAAGATGCGGCCGACCACGTCGGACGTGCCGCCGGGCGGGAAGGGCACGATCAGGCGGATGGGGCGGTCGGGGTAGGTGGCCTGCGCCGCGGCGGCGCCCGCCAGCGACAGCGTTGCAGCGGCGGCCGCCAGCTTGATCCAGGTTCTGCGCTTCATGATGGGTTGTCTCCTTGCTTGATTTTGTTGTGTCTTGAACCGGGCGTTGCACGCCGCCGTCAGGCGATGCGGTCACCCGGCTTGATCTTGGCCGCCCGGCTGTCCACGCCCGGCAGCATGTGCGCGGGGTCGCGCGTGACCACCACGTCCAGGATGGTGGGACGGTCCTTGCAGGCATACGCCTCTGCCAGCGCGGCCGGCAGCTCTGCGGGGTCTTCGACGCGGATGCCATGGCAGCCCAGCGCGCGCGCCACATTGGCGTAATTGGTGTCGACCAGGTCCGAAGACTGGTAGCTGCCTTCGCCGTACATCAGATGCTGCAGCGCCTTGATGTACCCGGAGGCCGCGTTGTTGACCACCACGAGCGTAAAGGCGAGCTTCATGCGCACCGCGGTTTCCAGTTCGCCCAGCGACATGTTGCAGCCGCCGTCGCCGGTCAGGCTGACCACCTGGCGTCCCGGCGCCGCCGCGGCTGCGCCGATGGCGCCGGGGATGCCGTAGCCGATAGAAGCAAAGCCGCGATCCGGCACGAAGCCGCGGCCCGCGCGCTTGGTGTCGAACAGCAGGCCGCCCCAGTGCGCCGCGAAGCCGCCGTCCGCGACCAGGATGCCGTCTTCCGGCAGCGAGGCGTTGATCTCGTGCAGCAGCCGCGCCATGCCGACGGGCCGGTCGGCCGACGTCAGCTTGGCGTTCACGGATTCGCGCCATGCGTGCATGGCCTGGCCGACCTCGTCCACGTAGTTTTGGCGTGCGTGCTCGCCGTGGGCGGCCAGGCGCGTGTCCAGATCTTCCAGCGTGGCGCGCACGTCGCCCCACAGCCGCAGGGCAGGCGTGGTGGTGCGGTCGAATTCCTCGGCCACGATGTCCAGATGAATGATCGGCGCGCCGGCGGCCAGCAGGTCGTAGCGGCGCGTCGCCACCTCGCCCAGTTTGCAGCCGACGACGAACAGGCAATCGGACTTGGCGATCAGGTCGTTGGCAATGCGGCTGTAGCGGCCGAACAGCCCCGCGTTCAGCGGGTCGTTGCAGGCGATCGCGCCCTTGCCGCTCATGGTATGGGCGACGGGGATGCCGAACTTGCGGGCGAAGGCCTGGACCGTCTCGGCCGCATCGCTGATGTGTACGCCGCCGCCGCACAGCATCAGCGGGCGGTCGGCGCCGGCCAGCATGCTGGCGGCTTGCGCCACGTCCTCGGCCGATGGCCGGCAGCGCAGCGCGGGCGAGCGCCGGTAGTTGGGGCTGGAATAAAAGTCGTCGGCGTCAAAGGCATGGACGGCGTGTGCGATGTCCTCGGGCACGTCCAGCACCACGGGGCCGGGCCGTCCGCTGGTCGCCACGGCAAACGCGCGCCGCACCAGTTCAGGAATGCGCTCGACCATCTCCACGCGCAGTACGTCTTTCACGACTGGGCGCAGCACTTCCAGTTGCCGGGCTTCCTGCGTCATGTTCTTCCACGCGTGCATCCGGTGCGCGTCGCCGACCAGCGCGACCAGCGCGGTGCCGGCGTTGTAGGCTTCGGCCAGGCCGGTAACCAGATTGGTCGCGCCCGGACCCAGCGTCGCGTCGCACACGCCGGGACGGCCGCTGACCTTGGTATAGGCGTCGGCCGCAAACACCGCGCAGCGCTCGTCGTTGATCAGGTTGTGATTCAGCTTCAGGCGGCGCGCCGCGTCATAGAAAGGCAGCAGTTGAAAGCCGCCCATGCCGAACATCAGGCCGACGTCGTGCGCCGCGAACATGCGGGCGATGGCTTCGCCGCCGGTGATTTCCAGTTTTTCGGACATGCGGGTGATGCTCCTAGTTGGGGTCGCGCCCGGTCAGCAGGGCGTCGATGAAGGTTTTGAGCGGCGTGCCGACGCGGCAGCCCAGGTTTCGGGCGCGGGCGTTGGCAGAAGAAATGGTCCCTTCCTCGTAGCAGGAACGGGCGTCGCCGATGCGGGCGGTTTGCGCGGACACGGTCAAGGCGGCAATGCCGCGTTGGTCCAGCAAAGGCAGGCGGCCGATGCCGGCGCTGTCCTTGCCGATGCCCGCGTCGTTGAACGTGACGAGGCGCGGAGACGCGCGGACACCGTCCGATTGCAGGCCCGCCAGCCGCTCCCCGTGCGAGGCCGTGATGGCGATGAGACCGTCGTCGCGGGAGTCGACCAGCGAGACGGAGTCAGCGCCGATCACCAGCGGAGCGCCGTCCGGGCCTGTCTTGAATACAGTGCGGGATTCCTTGACGTCGGCGGGCGGACGGGCGCTGCGCGACGCGCGCGCCAGCCGCGAGGCGGCCTCGGCCACTGGCATACCCGGTTTGCAGCCCAGGTCTTGCGCCAGCGCGTTCACGAAGCTGAGGACGCCGTGCCGCGCCATGTCCGCGCCATCGCCGATGCGGCAGCTTTGATAGCTTGCGGTGGCGGCGGGCACGCCCCACCGTTGCAGGTCGTCCAGGCCTGCAATGCCGGCACGCATCCAGCCCACGCCGGCGTCGTTCAAGACGACGGCCAGCACGCCACCGCGCGCCGCGCAGTAGGCGGCATAGCTGCCGCCATGCGACCCGGCAATCACGACGCGCCCGGCATCCTGCGGCGTGAGCTTGGTGATGCTGTCCAGCACGCGCGCGTCGCCGGCGCTTGCAGGTTGTTCCATATTATGAATTGTCCCCGTCCTTGAGTATCGCGTTGGCATGGCCGGCGCGATGCCGTCGAATCGTCTGATGTAGTTATTGGCTTGAGACGATTCTAGGGGCGGGGGTTTGGGGAGATCAATGTCATCCCCATAATATGGAAATCAATTTTTGGCGGGCTACTTCTCCCAGCCGCCTCCCAGCGCCAGGAACAAGGCAATCTGGTCGCTGCTCAGATCCGCCTGCGATGCGGCGAGCGCGCTTTCATTGCTGGCCAGCGTGCGCTCGGCGTCCAGCACGGTCAGGTAATCCGTCTTGCCGTACTGGAACAGGCGGCGCGCCTGCGAGGCCGCTTCGGCGCTTTGATCGCGGGCAGCGCGCAGGGCGGTGTCGCGGTCCAGCTGGCGGGCATAGACGACCAGCGCGCTTTCGGTTTCGCGCAAGGCGTTCAGCACGGCCGCGTCGAAACGCGCGGCCGCGGCCTTGGTGTTGGCTTCGGCTTCGGCGATGCGGGCCTGCGCGGCGCCGGTGTTGGGAACGGTCCACGAGATCAGCGGGCCTACGCTCCAGCTGAACGTGCCGCGATCGCCGAACATGGCGGCCGGGCCGCCCGACGCGGCGGACAGGCCCAGCGTGATCTTCGGGTACAGATCGGCCGTGGCCACGCCGATGCGGGCGGTGGAGGCGGCCAGCGTCCGTTCGGCCTGACGGATGTCGGGACGGCGGCGCAGCAGTTCGGCGCCGTCGCCGACGGGGATGGTTTCGGTCAGCTTGGGGGCGCTGGCGCATTGCAGCAGGGCTTGCGGAATCTGGCCCGGCGTCTGGCCGGTCAATGCAGCCAGACGGTACAGCGCGGTGCGTTGCTGCGCCTGGAACGGCGGCAGATTGGCCTGCAATTGTTCGAGCTGGCTGCGCGCCCGTGTGACGTCCAGCGCCGTGCCGCGTCCCGCGCGTTGCAGGCGGCTGACGGCGTCGACCGACTCCTTCTGCACCTGCACGGAATGCTGCGCCGAGGCAAGCTGCATGCCCGCCGCGCACATGTTGGCGTAGGCGCGCGCGGTCTCGGCCGCGACGGTGACGCGGGTGGCGTCATAGGCGGCCTGGGCGGCCTGCGCGTCGCCGGTGGACGCTTCCACGGCGCGGCGGATCTGGCCGAAAAGGTCCAGCTGATACGACACGCTGGCGCCGGTGGAGTACGACCAGCGATTGGGCGGATCGATGCCGGGTTGCAGTTCCTGCAAGCCGGAAACGTGGCCGAACGTGGGCGAAGCATTGACGCCGATCGTCGGCTGTTGTTGCGCCTTCGTTTCCTGCACCGCGGCCTGCGCGCGTTCCAGATTGGCGCTGGCCACGCGCAGGTCGGTGTTTGCGGCCAGGGCCTTTTCCACCAGCCCGTCCAGCACGGGGTCGTTGTACAGGCGCCACCAGTGGCCGGGGACTTCCTCTTGCCGATACACGCCGGCCTGCGCCTCCATAAAGGAGGATTGCGCGCTCGGCCGCTGGGAGACGGCCTCCGGCGGCACCTTGTAGTCGGGGCCCACGGAGGCGCATCCGGCCAGCGCGAGGGCCAGCGTCAGCGGAAGGAGGAGTCTGGTTTTCATGGCAGGTACGGCTTGGCGTCGATAAGAAATTGCGGAGTTTCCGGAGAAAAGTGGTTCTGCGTCCCGTCAGGACGCGTGGGGCGCGGCGGTGGCGGTCTGGGCCGGGCGGTCGTCCACCGAAACCGTGGCGGTCTGGCCGGCGACCAGGCGTACGCCTTCGGGCACCTCGTCGATCTTCACGCGCACCGGGATGCGCTGCGCAAGACGGACCCAGTTGAAGGTCGGGTTCACGTTGGGAAGCAGGTTGGCGCCGGTGCTGCGGTCGCGGTCCGCGATACCCAGAGCGATGCTTTCGACGTGGCCGCGGATGTGACGCGGTTCGCCCATCAGCGTCACGGTGACCGGGTCGCCTTCGTGGATGCCGGGCAGCTTGGTTTCTTCAAAGTAGCCTTCGACGTAGAACGAACCGGCGTCCACCAGCGCCATCACGCCGTGGCCGGCGGTGGCGTAGGAGCCCGCGCGCAGGTCCAGGTTGGTGATGCGGCCATCGCTGGCGGCCACGACGCGGCTGCGTTCCAGATTGAGGCGGGCGGTGTTCAGTTGCACCTGCGCCTGCGCTAGCGCGGCTTCGGTCTGCTGCACCTTGGTCTGGCTCTGTTCCACCGCTTCGGCCGCGACAAGCTGGCCCAGCGAGCGGTTGCGCTTGGCGTCGCGCAGCGCCTGGTCGTGCGCCACCTGCTGCGAACGGACCGAGGCCTGCGCCTGGTCGAACGCCAACTGGAAGCGGGCGCGATCGATTTCGAACAGCAGGTCGCCGGCCTTCACGTCCTGGTTATCGTGCACGGGCACGCTGGTCACCAGGCCGGAGACGTCGGGCGCCACCTGCACGACATAGGCCTTGACGCGGCCATCGCGCGTCCAGGGTTCGACTTCATAGTGATCCCAAAGCTGCCAGCCGGCGTAAACGGCGGCGGCGACGACGACAGCCGTCACAGCGAACTTGCCGATAGCAGCAGGGCGAAGGGCATTGGGGAGTTTCATACCTATCTCTGAAGAAAATAAGGGGAAATGAGGGAGACGCCGTACAGCAGCACCACGAACAGCGCCAGGTCAAACAGCGCGGGGTGCCACACCAGGCGATACAGCCCGGCGCGCGCCAGCACGCGGCGCACGCCCCAGGCCACGGCCAGGGTGACGACGCCCAGCACGAGCAGCCAGGGGAAATAAATGCCGTAGAGATTGAATTCGCCAATCATGATGCTTGGCCCTCCAGGGTCGGATGGGCGGGTTGATAGTCGGGCGCGTCGGGAAAGAAGGCGCGGCGGATGCCGACCAGCGCCACCACGGCGCGGTCGCGCGCATGCGGGCCTTGCGGGGTGGCGGCCACACTGCTCAGCGCGCGATCGATCTGCGCCAGGAACTCCGGCGTCTTGTCCTGCATGCGGCCCGACGAACGGATCTTGAAGAACTGCGCCAGGCTGTTCAGCACCGGCTGGATCGTGGCCTCGGCCATCGGCAGATGGCGGCGGGCCCGCTGCAGCTCGGTGATGTCGCGGCCCACGCGCAGGTCCTTCAACGCATCGGCGGCCACCAGGTCGTCGGGCCGCTTGGCCAGCGCCAGGCGCGGCTGCAACAGGCCGATGCGGTCCAGCATGCGGGCGGTGTAGGTATGGCGCGAAGGCGCGCGGGGCGAGCTGGCCAGCGTCGCCAGTTCCTTCCAGTTGGCGGCCTGGATGCGGCGCGCGCTCCAATCGACGCTGACGGTGCGGAAGATGGCGGCAATGATCGCGGCCGTGGCCACGCCCATGCACTGCGCAACCTGCGTGTCGATGAACGACACGACGTCGGCGGTGTTGGTGTCCTGCAGCGCCATGGTGCCCAGGAACCCGAACAGCATGGCCATGGCCTTGCCGGTGCTGGCCGGGCGGGCAATAAACACGCCCAGCACGAAGGCGGTCGGTAGCATGGACAGCGCCAGCATCTCGAACGAATGGATGGCCGGCATGATGCCGAGCAGATACAGCGCCGACAGCGGAATGGAATACACCGTGTAGGTCAGGAACTGCATGATGCCCGGCACGGGATTGTCCTGCGACGCAAAGAAGCAGCTGAAGATCGCGGCCATCAGCGCGGCGGTGGCGCCGTTGCTCCAGGCCGTGCCGATCCAGAAGAGGCAGCAGACCGAAATCGCCAGCGCCGCGGCCAGCGCCGACAGCAGCGCCATGCCGTGGTCGCGGTGCAGCGCCGAGTTCGGATCGCGTGTCGTGCGCGGGGCGCGAACCGGCGCGCCCTGCAGCCCGGCCCGGATGTCACGGCGCAGCGCCAGGCATTCGTCATAGGTGTCGATCAGTTCGCGCAGGCGCGCCATCAGGCTGGCCAGCAGCGCGTCGCGCCACGTGGAGCGGCTGTCGATGCCGGGCGTCAGCCGCGTCACGGCGGCGCGCAACTGGACGGCGGTTTCGTGCGAGGCCTGCGGGCCGGCGTTGATCCATTCCGAGATATCGGCAAGCAGCGACTGCACGGGTTCGGACAGCGGCTGGCCATTGGCCTGCAAGGCGCGCATGCGGTCTTCGACGGCGGACACGGCCGGCGTCAGCGCCGCGATTTGGTCCTGCATGGCGCGCACGGCGCCCGCGGTCCAGCGCAGGTTGCTGGTGTCGAAGGGAACGTGCGTGGATAAGAGGCGCAGTTGCGTGATGTCGTTGGCCAGCTCGCGGCGGTCCTTGTCGCGCTGTTCGGCCGTCTTGCCGCTGAGCGTGTCGTGCATCCAGTTGCGCGCATCGCGCACGGCTTTGTCCAATTGCAGCGTCAGCGCGGGTGCCAGGCCGCGCGGCAGCACGATGCTGTGGATCAGCGTGGCGCACACGATGCCCAGGCTGATTTCCTCGACACGCGCCAGCGCCGTGTCGAACACCAGGGAAGGGTCGGTGACGCTGGGAAAGCCGATCATCGCGGCGGTGTAGCCGGCCAGCATGAACAGATAGGACCGCGGCGTGCGGTCCAGCACCGACATGTACAGGCAGGCGCCCACCCACAGCACCATCGCGCCGGTCATGACGACGGGCGAGTTCGACAGCCGCGGCACCATGTACACGGTGGCCGCCGACCCGAAGAAGGTGCCGACCAGACGGTACAGCGCCTTGGAACGCACCGCGCCGGACCAGGGCTGCGCCACGACGTAGGCGGTGGTCATGGCCCAGAACGGACGCGGCAAACCAATGCTGTAAGCCAGATAGAGCGCCATGATGGCGCTCAGGTAGCTCTTGAGCGAGAAGATGGTTTCGCGGACGTTGGGCAGTTTCATGGCCGGGCGTCCTCTTGCGCACCGGCGCCGCTGCGGCCCAGCGACACCTTCATGGCGTCGAACACGCGCAGGCAGGCTTGCAGATCGGATTCGCTGACGTCGTGAAAGATGCGGCGGCGCAGTTCAACCAGCACGTCTTCGACCTGCGCGCGCAGCGCGTGGCCGGCTTCGGTCAGGTGCAGGGTGCGTGCGCGGCGATCGTGGGGGTCTTCGCGCCGTTCCATCAGGCCGGCGGCCACCAGTTGATCCAGCACGCGCACAAGGGAGGGGCCTTCGACGCCCAAAGCTTCGGCCAGCGCGCCTTGGCGAACTCCGTCGCCAAGACGGCCGGCCAGAATGACGGGCCACGCAGTCGCTTGAGAAAGGCCGTAGTCGGCGAGCGCTTTATCGGCGGCGCCGCGGTAGGCGCGCGACAGCACCATCAGGTTGGCGGTGGTGGCCATGAGCTGGGAGTCGGATGGAGTAAGCATGAATTCGATTGTATCCTATCTATTAGCTTACTAATGATTGAAAATGGCGACTATCGCGATAGATTCTTTCAATTGGGAAGATGGCGGTGCGGTTTTCCGTGGGTGGAAAACTGAAGGCGGGCCCGAAGCCCGCCTTCATGCGCTATCGGGGATCAACCGTTGCAGTCGGCCCAGCAGTTCGGCGTTTCGTACAGACGCACGCGCGTCAGGCGCAGTTCGGCGCCGTAATGGCCGTGGTATTGCGGCGCCAGCGTCTCGAAAACGATGGTGGCCAGGTTTTCAGCGGTGGGAATCCGGTCCAGCACGACGGTCTTGTGGCCGGGCAGGGTATCCAGAAAGCCGCGCACGGCGTCGTCGCCTTCGTAGACCAGGAACGCATGGTCCCAGACGTCCACGATGTGGGTCTTGGCGATTTGCTTGATCTCGGAGAAGTCCATGACCATGCCGTTGTCGGACTCGCCGGGCGCCTGCACGATGTCACCCGTCAGCGTGATTTCCAGCACATAGCGGTGGCCGTGCAGATTGCGGCACTGGCTGCGGTGGTCGGGGATGCGGTGGCCGGCGTCGAACTCGAGCCTGCGGGTCACGGAAATCATCGCGTGCTCCGCAAGGCGTGGGGGTAAATCATGGAATGCCTATGTATTTGTGGGTTTGCAAGCTGAGCCGCCATTGCGGATGCTGCATGCAGTATTGAACGGCCTGCTCGGTGTTGGCTGCGCGCGCCGGTCCGTCCATGGGTTGCAGGAAGAAATGCTCGAAATCCAGATGTGCGAAAGCGTCGGGCAGGGCGTTGAGCTGCGGATAGACCAGCTTGAGCTCATTGCCGCGTTCGATCACGACCGGGGCCGTACCCTTGGGGCTGACGCAGATCCAGTCGATGCCGGCAGGCGGCTTGATCGTGCCGTTGGTTTCGATGGCGACGGTAAAGCCGCGGGCGTGGATCGCGTCGAGCAGCGGCGCGTCCAGTTGCAGCAGCGGCTCGCCGCCCGTAAAGACTACGTAGCGGTTGCCGGCGTCTGGGCCCCAGGCCTCGGCAATGGCGTCGGCCAGCAATTCGGCCGTGGCGAACTTGCCGCCGCCGTCGCCGTCGGTGCCGATGAAATCGGTGTCACAGAAGGTGCAGGCGGCGCTGGCGCGGTCGCTCTCGCGGCCGGTCCACAGATTACAGCCCGCAAACCGGCAGAATACCGCCGCGCGGCCTGCGTGGGCGCCTTCGCCTTGCAGGGTCTTGAAGATTTCTTTGGCGGAGTAAGTCATAGGAGATGCGGGCGGCAGGGCGCCACGGAATTCGAGCAAAAGCGCACTATTTTACTTGGCGCGGCCGATATCCGCCGAAAGACCCTGCAAGACGGGTCCGCCGCCGGGCGGCGCATGGCCGCTGTGTGGCGCCAAACCGCGGATCCAGCGGTTTCAACCGCCGGGTGCAGGAAGACGGCCGGCCCTGTAGACTTCCCGCCTATGTTTCACGTCCAAGATTCGCTTTTCATCGACGAGCGCGACCTGACCTTCACCATGATTCGCGCCCAGGGCGCGGGCGGGCAGAACGTCAACAAGGTGTCCAGCGCCGTCCACCTGCGCTTCGATGTGCGCGCTTCCCGCCTGCCGCCCGAGGTGCAGGATGCGTTGTGCGCCGTCAACGACCACCGCATCTCGAAAGAGGGCGTGATCGTCATCAAGTCGCAATCCTTCCGCAGCCAGGAAAAGAACCGTGCCGAGGCCATCGAACGGCTGGTGGGCATGGTGCGGTCAGCCATCCAGGTCGACAAGCCGCGCCGCCCCACCAAGCCGACGCGCTCGTCGCAACGCCGCCGCGTGCAGCGCAAGGTGCTGCATGGCGAGGTCAAGCGGCTGCGCGGCCGGGTGCAGGGCGACTAGGACGCACCATGGCCGACGCGCGCCGCCGCTATCTGGTCACGCTGGCCGGCGTGTTTGCCGTCATCTGGGTGGCGCTGGCCATCAATCCGCATGACCGCTCGGCCTGGGCGCTGGAGAACGCGCTGGTGCTGGGATTGGGCGCCGTGCTGTTTGCCACGCGGCGGGCGTTCGTGTTTTCGCGGGTGTCATACACGCTGATCTTTCTGTTCCTGTGCTTGCACACGGTGGGCGCGCACTACACGTATTCGCTCGTGCCGTACGACGACTGGTGGCGCGCCTTGACCGGCCGCACCCTGAACAGCGTGCTCGGGTGGGAACGCAACAATTTCGACCGCGTCGTGCATTTTTCGTATGGGCTGCTGCTGGCCTATCCGATCCGCGAGATCTTCCTGAGGGTGGCCGAGGTGCGCGGCTTTTGGGCGTACTTCCTGCCGATGGACGTGACGCTGTCGACCTCGGCGCTCTACGAACTGATCGAGTGGGGCGCCGCGGAGTTCTTTGGCGGTGACCTGGGGGCGGCCTACCTGGGCACGCAGGGCGACATCTGGGACGCGCAGAAGGACATGGCGCTGGCGGCGCTGGGCGCGGTGATTGCCATGGCCATCACGGCCCTGGTCAACTGGAAGGCGCAGCGCGACCTTGCCCGTGACTGGGCCGATAGCCTGAAGCCGGAGGGCCGCCGGCCAGATAGCCTGCCGCAGGACCGCACGACCGGCGCCCGAAATCCTTGATTGCAACAGGGGCATGACGATATATCGGATAAACCCGATATATGATTCGATAAATTGCGATATACCAATATGACCGCAACTTCCTCACCCTCCGACCAGAACGCCGCGCAACCCGCGATCGACGCCGACGCCATCCTCAAGGCGCTGGCCAATCCGGTTCGCCGCGACATCCTGGCCTGGCTGAAGACGCCGCACGCGTATTTCGAGGAGCGCCCGGGCCACACCTTCGAACACGGGGTGTGCGCGGGCCACATCGATGATCGCTGCGGTCTGTCCCAGTCGACGGTCTCGTCGCATCTGGCCGTGTTGCAGCGCGCCGGCCTGATTTCGGCGACCAAGGTGGGGCAGTGGGTCTTTTTCCGTCGCAATGAACCCGTGATTGCCGCATTTCTGCGGCAATTGAATCTGGATATGTAGCCCGTCTGCCATACCCGCAAGCGCCCCATTGCCGGGACGAAAGGATTTTGCATGAACCCCCTGTTTGAACCGCTGAAAGTCGGCGACCTGACCCTGCGCAACCGCGTCGTGATGGCGCCGCTGACGCGCCAACGCGCCAGCGCCGGCCGCGTGCCGAATGACCTGATGGTCGAGTATTACACCCAGCGTTCGGGCGCCGGCCTGATCCTGACGGAAGCCACGGCGGTCACGCCGCAGGGCGTGGGCTATGCCGACACGCCTGGGCTCTGGTCGCCGGAGCAGGTCAAGGGGTGGCGCAAGGTGGTTGACGCCGTGCACGGCAAGGGCAGCCTGATCGTCGCGCAGCTCTGGCACGTGGGCCGCATTTCCGACCCGATGTTCCTGGACGGCGAACTGCCGGTCGCGCCCAGCGCCATCGCCGCCAAGGGCCACGTCAGCCACGTCCGCCCCAAGCGCGAATACGTGACGCCGCGCGCGCTGGAAACCGAAGAGATCCCCGGCGTGGTCGAAGCCTACCGCCACGGGGCGAAGATGGCGAAGGAAGCGGGTTTTGACGGCGTCGAGGTGCATGCCGCCAACGGCTACCTGCTGGACCAGTTCCTGCAGGACAGCACCAACCACCGCACGGACCAATACGGCGGTTCCATCGAAAACCGCGCGCGGCTGCTGCTGGAAGTGGTCGACGCCTGCGTGGCGGTGTGGGGCGCGGGCCGCGTCGGCGTACATCTGTCGCCGCGCGCCGATGCCCACGACATGGGTGATTCGGATCTGCCGGGTCTGTTCGGCTACGTGGCGCGTGAATTGGGCAAGCGCGGCATCGCCTTCATTTGCGCCCGCGAACACGAAGCGCCCGACAGCCTGGCGCCGATGATCAAGGCCGAGTTCGGCGGCGTTTATATCGGCAACGAAGGCTACACGCGCGACACCGCCGAGGCCGCCATTGCGGCCGGCAAGGTGGACGCCGTGGCGTTTGGCGTGCCGTACATCGCCACGCCCGACCTGGCCGAGCGCCTGGCGCGCAAGGCCCCGCTGAATACGCCGAATCCGGCTACCTTCTACGCCTCGGGACCTGAAGGGTATACGGACTATCCGGCGCTGGCGGCCTGAAGCGGCGGCCTTTCAGAACGCGGCGCGCATCGGATAGGTGAACAATCCGAAGTGCGCCGCGTTCAAGCCCAGATGCGCCAGCACGGCGGCGCCCAAACCGCCGTAACGATAGGCCGCGCCATACGCCGTACCCGCCAGACCAGCCAGCAGCATCCACTGCCAACCGCCCGCGTAATGGGCCAATCCGAACAGCAAGGCCGCCACGGCCATCGCCGCCCACGCGCCCCATGCGCGATGGCGCCACCACTGCGCCAGGCGTTGCTGCACATAACCTCGGAACAGCGCCTCTTCCGCCAGCGTCACCAGCAAGGCGTTGTTGATCAGCCAGATCCAGCCTGACGCCGGCCATTTTGGCGCCCATGCCACCACGCCCAGCGCCAGCGCCAATCCCAGGCAGACCGCCACCGCGGCTGCGCAGGCGAGGATCGCCGCCTGCATGGTCAGACGCGCATGGGCCGCGGCCATGGGCGGCGCCAGCGCCAGCACCACCCAGAAGCCCACGAGCGGTTTGTCCAGATTCAGGTACATGCTGAAAGGAACTGCATCCGGACTGAGCGGCGCGGGATCAATCACGCGCAGGTTGTGAAACCCGGGCAGCAGATGTGCAAAGAGCAGCACGGCCAGGATCACGAAGAGTCCGTGCCCGGCCATGCGCGCGGCCGGCCCCGCGTGGGATCGCACCAGCGCCGCGGCAATCAGCAGCAACGCGGGCCATGCGAGCGCAACGAGGTCGACCGATCCGTCGGCCAATGCCCAGGCCCATGTCACCGCCAGCGGGGCAAGCGCCCAGCGGCGCGTGCAGGGCGGCCATAGCAAGGCGGCGGCCAGGAACAGGGCAAACCAAGGCATGACAGGCGGCATCGACAGGCGGGCGGCAATCGCAAAGGACCGAGTGTAAGCGCGGTCTTCGCCAACCTTGGCGCTTTCGACGCCGGCGAGGTTGATGCGGCCAACGCCAACGCCAACTTCAGCTCCAACGCCGGCGGTGCCACTCGTGCCGCCCGAGCCCCCATAGCGCCTTTGCCTTCCCCCGCTTTTCAGGCGACCATGCGGCAGCGGCGGCACACGCCCCGCGCGTCCGGCGGACATCAAGCCGCCAGCAATGGAGTCAGGAATGAAGACAATCGCGTGGTTGATGTTGGCGGCGGCGCTGCTGCCGTTCGTGTCCACGATCATCGCCAAGGCAGGCGGCAAGAAATTCGACAACAACGATCCGCGGGCCTGGCTGGCCCGGCAGGAGGGGTGGCGCGCGCGGGCCAACGCCGCGCAGGTCAACACCTTCGAGGCGCTGCCGTTCTTCTACGCCGCCGTGCTGTTTGCGCTGTATAACCAGGCGTCCCCCGCGCACGTCGCGACGCTGATGGCGTGCTGGCTGGGCACGCGGCTGGGCTATCTGGCGATGTACCTGGCGAACTGGGGCGCGCTGCGCTCGCTGGTCTGGACGGCGGGCGTGGGCTTTGTCATTGCGATCCTGTTCGCGGGCGTCTGACGCGTCCGGCGCCTTTGAACAGGATAGGGGGCGCGGCCGTATCAGCCGCGCCTCAGCGCCATCACTTCCACTCGAACATGGCGCGCGCGGTGCCCGAGCCTTGCACGGTGACCTCGCGCTCCTGCGCCTTGCCATCAAACGTGGCCGAGATGCGGTAGTTGCCCGCCGGCAGCTTCACCAGCATGTAGGGCCCCTGCGCGGTCGTCTGCAACACGGCCTTGCCCTGCGCATCCCGGATCGCGACGGTCACGTCGGCGACATAATCGGCCTTGCCGCCGCGTTGCGCAGCAAAGGTCAATGCCAGCGGATAACTGCTGGACGCGGCTTTCATGGATTCGGATTCGTCAATGCCGATGCCGCCGCTGACATATTCGATAGCGCCCTGGTGCTGCACGGGCGGCATGGCTGCTTGGGCGGTGGACAGGACACCCGCTAAAGCAAAGGTGCCCAGGGTCATGGCGGCGGCGATCGTGCAGCGTTCAAAACGTTTGTTCATGGAGTTCTCCTGCAGAAAAACCGGCGTGGCAGCGCGTTGTGGCTGCCTCCGCCGGTAGCTTGCAACCATTCGACGTGCGCGCGCAAGGCGAGTTCGCGTCCGTCCGCCTCGGAAATCAACCGTTTGTATCAAGCGCCGCGCATCAAACGCCGCCGCCGACCGTTTGCCAGGAAAACGTCAGGTGGCTGACGCCGCTGACCGAGCCGTCCGGGGCGGACCGCCGTTCCTCCAGTTCGCCGGCGCCGTCGCTGTGCAGCGCCATGACGCTGGAACTGCGCGTGCCATATTCCGGGCTGACAATGAACGGGCTGCTCAAGAGGCGTTCGCGCGCCAAGGGCAGGCCGGTGGCCGGCAGGTCGGCGTCGTCCGCCGGGCTGCGGTCGCCAAGCGCGGTAAACAGCGCGGGCAGGTCGGGCTGCGACGGATGTTCCAGCACGGCCGAGAACGCCGCCTTCGTGCGCGCCAGTTTGGGCCAGGGCGTGTCCAGCAGATGGTTGGACAGGGCGTAGATGCCGGGGTCCAACGCACGCGGTCCGCCGTCGCGATTGCTCAGATACCACGCCTGCCGCGTGTCGCCCACGATCAGATTGAAGCCGTTGTACGCCTGGTCCATGGCGTGCACCGTCTCAAGATAGGCCTGCGGCGTCATTTCGCCGCGCAGAAAGTCCTCGACCAGCGCGCCGCGCGAAGGGGCGTTGTCCAGATGCCGGCCGGGCTCGCGGAAGTTGGTGACCAACGCATAGCGCCCCTGAACGGTTGCGCCCATCCAGGTGCCGCCCGCCTGACCATCGCGCCCGGCGTAGATGGCTGGCGCGTCGGGCCATTGCGCCGCGGGAAGGGTGGGGCGCGCATGAAATTCGTCGCGGTTCGCGGCGATCAGCACAGGGATGCCGGGCAGCGTATGCAGAGCCAGTACGGCAAGACACATGATTCAGACCTGATGAAGGGGGGAAGGGGCGGCGGGGCGGCCGGGCGTTGCCGTGAAGTCGGGGCCGGCCAGCGTGACGCGCAGGGATTCGATTTCGGCGGCGACGTCCCGCAGCGCCGGTGATGGCGCCACGATGGGGGCGGCGGGCACGGGCAGGCCTTGTTCGACGGCGGCCGCAATGCTGTCCAGCGCGGCGGCCAATTGGGCGACCTGCGCGGCGGCGGGCGCGTCCTGTCCGGCGGGCAGCGACCAGGCCGTGTCCGAAATCGCGTTGGCCACGCGTTCCAGTGCGACTTCCACCGGCCACCAGGCCAGTGCGCGGCGGCTGACCAGCCGGGGTTCGGACAGCCCGCGCTGCAGGGCGATGCGCAGGTCCGACAGGCGCGCGTAGGCGCGGGCGCGCAGGTCATGCCGGTTGCCGGGGTCGGTCTGGAAGACGGTGTTCAGGTAGGCCGCCAGCGTGGACGTGGCGGCGGAAACGGCATGGTCCAGGTTGCTGCGTTCGATGCGGATCCACGGCAGGTAGCCCACCAGCAGCACGATGGCCGCCGCAACGCCCACATCGATCAGCCGCGCCAGCGCAATGGCCCAGCTTCCCGGCTGCAGCGCCCCGATCAGCAGCATGAGGATCGGCACCAGAATCGCCGAGAACAGCCCGTAGTTGCGCCGTATCGACCATGGCAGCAATGCGGCCAGCGCAGCAACGGTGAGCAGGCTGGCCAGACCGCCGCGATCCAGCGCAAGCACGGTGGCGCTGATCGCCACGCCGACCACGCTGCCCGCGCAGCTTTGCAGCGCGCGCGCGAACACCGAGCCGAAGTTGGGCTTGAACACCACCACGACGATCAGCGGCACCCAGTAGGACCGCGGCAGCGCGGCCGCCAGGGCGACGGCCTCGGCGGCGACGAGGCACAGGCCCAACCGGACCAGGTAACGGACCGTCGTCGGCCCGGGCCGGTACGTGCGGATCAGCACCCGCCACGGCGTGCGCGCCGGTGCGGGCTGCAGGGTGGCGAAGGCGTCGGCCTCGGTGGCCGGGTTGGCTTCCGTGGCCCCGGCGCCCTGGTTGGCCTGGCTGGCCCGGGCGCCGTGCAGCAGCGGCTGCACCTGTTCCAGCGCCTCGGCCAACTGCGGCATGCCGGCGCGGTGCAGCGCGGCGATGTCGTCGCGGGCGTCCGGTGGCGCGTCGTTTTCGACCCGGTCGGCCAGATGGTTCATGACCCGGGCACATTCGTCCGGCAACACGCGGCCGGCGCGCGCCAGCTCCAGCGCGGCGTTGGTGAGCGGCGTGCAGGCCTGCAACTGTGCGGCCAGCCGCGCCAGTCTGGGCGACGGACCCGCCGACCGGCCCCGCGCGGCCAGGACGGTGTCGTAGGCCGTGGCCATGGCGGCTTCCATGTCGCGGCGCGCGGCCATCACCCGAGACGTGCCGATGGCCGCGAACATCGCCGCCAGCTTGCGATAGGCCTGCGCCACGGCGGCCCGCTCCGGCGCGATCGGGTTGACGACCCAACCGGACAGCGTCAGCGCCAGCCCGAACAGGCCGCCCACGCCCACCAGCACCGGCGGCAGCCAGGGCGGCAGCGTGGGCGTCAAGCTGGAGCCGACGATGACATACGTGGCAAATTGCAGCGTCGCGACCGCGGCGATGTTGTTGAAGGTGCCGACCAGGCTGGCCGCCAGCACCAGCAGCGTCATGCCGGCGGACGTCCACAGGCCGTGGCCGGACATCAGGTTGCCCAGCAGATAACCGAACGCGCCGCCGAACACCGTGGAACCGATGGAAAGCGCGCGGCTGCGGTAGGGGCCGCCGTTGTCGCCCGTGATGGCGGGCAGCGCGCCCAGCGCCACCAGCGCGGCCGCCGCACCCTGGTCCAGCGCCATGCCCACCGCGGTCGGCAGGCCGATGGCCAGGGCGGCGCGCAGCATCACCCAGGGGTTGACCGGCGACGGCTCCATGTGCGCCAGGCTCATCAGCCAGCGCATGTTGGAGGCGCGCGCGCCGTGGGTCATCAAAGGGCGGGACAAGGTGGCCTCATGGGCGGCGCCGGTCAGGCCTTGATCAGCGGCGCCTCGTCGGGCGCGGCCAGGCGGAAGTAGTCGTCGGTGTTCAGCAGGATGGACGCGTCCAGGCGTCCGGCGTTGAACACGATTTCGTCGTGGCGCTCGCGCAGGCTGGGATCCACCAGCAGCGTCAGGTCGGGATTGAAGCTGAAGGGCGGGATGGCGCCGATCTCGCAGCCCGTGAGTTCACGTGCCAGGTCCTGCGAGGCCAGCGACGCCTTCTTGCCGCCCGCCGCCCGCGCGATGGCGTCCAGGTCGGCCTGTTTGTCCGCCGGAAAGACGGCGAGCACGTTCTTGCGCTGGTTGGACGAGATCTTCACGCGGCAGACCAGCGCCTTGGCGCCCTGGCTGACCTCGGTGCCGCGGATGGCGGCGACTTCGACGGACTTGCCGGCGGCAGCGTGTTCGAGCAGGCGGTAGCGCGCCTGATTCTGGATGAGCAGGGCTTGCAGGCGTTCAAAGACTTCCATGGGACGGATGGGGCAGAGGCGGGCCGGGAGTCGGCCCTGTACGCGGAATCATACGCCCGCCGCGCGTCAGATTTCCCCGGTGAACGCGTAGCCCCAGCCCCAGACGGTGCGAATGGGCAGTTCCACGTCGACGTCCTGCGCCTTGCGCCGCAGGCGGCTGACGACGACGTCCGTGCGGCGCATGGATTCGCGGCCGGAATGCGGGTCGATGCCAGGCGGATCGCCGCGCGGCATGCGCTTGTCCGGCGCGCCGGTCAGCTTGAGCAGGAACTCGCGCTCGGCCTGGGTCAGCGCCAGGCGTCTGCCCTGGGGGCTGACCAGCGTCCAGGCGGCGTCCAGGAATTGCCACTTGCCGGTCGGCTCGGCGGACGCCACGGGCGGCGGCGCGGGCCGGGCATCGGCCTCGGCCGCCCCGCGGCGGTTGGCGGTGGTGGGGACCCGGCGCACCAGCGCCTGCAGGGCTGCGGCGATTTCGCCGGTGACGACCTCGGGCGAAAAGCAGGCGTCGGCGCCGCAATGCAGGCCGAGGATGCGGTTCTCAGGGGTATCGAAGGCGGAAATGGCAACGATGCCGGCGGTGGTGTCCATGGCGCGCAGACCTGCGACGGCCATGCAGAGATCGGTGAATTCGGCCTGCATCACGAGCAGCGGGGTGCGGCGGGCCTGAAACAGGCGGAACAGTCCGTTGGAGTCTTCGCAAGGGCGCGGCGAGAACCCCATTTCGGCCAGTTCGTCGCTACGGCGGACGCGCTGGCCGGCGTCGGGCGCGAAGACGATCAGGTCTAATAGGTCATTCATGAAATCGTTGTAAACATCATGCAGCTTGAGCGCTTGCATGATGACGGGATACCGCGCTTTCCCAAGCCCCGCACAACGACACTTTCCTACCCGAATTCTCGAACATGGCCGCGCAGAGCGCGTTTTGCGGGCTTACGGGGCGGGAGCAACCGCCTCATTCCACCAGCCGCCGCCCAGCGCTTGTAACAGCGCCGCCGTGTCGGTGTAGCGCGCGGCATCCGCTTCGATGCGCGAAATCCTGGTCTGCAACACCTGCCGCTGGCTGTCGAGGAGGCTCAGGTGGCTGATGCCGCCGGCCTGGTAGCGGCCCGCCGCGATGCGTTCGGCCTCGTCTGCGCGGCGCCACGCATCGTCGTAGGCCGCGAAGGCGTCACCGTCCGTCTGCAGCGCGCGCAACGCATCGGCCACCTGGCGAAAGCCGTCAAGCACCGTCTGGCGAAATGATGCGGCGGCAGCGTCATACGCCGCTTCCGCCGAGCGTTTGCGGGCCCGCAGCTCGCCACCATGAAAAAGGGGCTGAACCAGCCCGAGTCCCAGGTTCCACACGTTGACGCCGTCTGACAGTTCGTTCACGCCCGTGCGCTGCGACCCGAAACTGGCGGTCAGCGTGAACTGCGGATACAGGTTGGCCGTCGCCACGCCCACGTCGGCCGACGCCTTGCGCCACAGGGCTTCGGCCGCCAGGATGTCGGGCCGCTGGCGCGTCAGCGCCGACGGCACGCCGGTCGGAACGTCGGGCGGCAGCGTCAGGTCCGCCAGGCGCAGCGGCGGCGTTTGCAGGGCGGCGGGCAGCACGCCCAGGTAGGTGGCAAGCTGGTGGGTCACCTGCGCAAGCTGGTATTCCAGCGGCGGGACGGTGGCGCGGGTCTGCGCGACCAGCAGCTCCTGGTTGCGCAGATCGGCCAGGGCAATGCCCCCGGCGTCCAGGCGCTTGCGCATGATGTCCTGCTGGCTGACTTGCGCCGCCAGCAGGTCGCGTGTGGCGGTCAGCCGCTCGGCCAGATCCGCCTGGCGGATCGCGGCGGTGACCACGTTGGCCGCCAGCGACATGCGCGCCGCCTGCAGTTCATGCGCCTGGTAATCCGTTTGCGCGGCCAGGCTTTCCAGCGCGCGGCGGTTGGCGCCGAACACGTCCAGCGTGTAGGACACGTCGATCGAGGCGTTGTACAGCGTGAAGGGCGGGGGCGGCTCGGCCACCGGCACGCCGTAGGCGGCGGGATCGACCTTCTTGCGCGCCGCCGACAGATTGCCGTCAACCGCGGGCAGCATGCGCCCGCCGGTGTCCGCGGCCAGGTCTTCCTGCGCCTGCCGCAAGCGCGCACGCGCTTCTTCCAGCGTGGGGCTGGCGTCCAGCGCCTGCCGCACCAGCCGGTCCAGCGCGTCCGACCGGAACAGTTGCCACCATTGCGCGGGAATGTCGGCGCCCGCTTGCAGCCGCTGCTGGCCCGCGGGCAGCGCGTCCTGCCCGTTTGGCGTATAGGCTGCTACGTCCGGCGCGGCGGGCGTATCGAAGTCGGGGCCGACCGCGCAGGCCGACAGCAGCGCGCACAGCGCCATCGAGACCAGGGGGCGGTAAGCGGGCGTGAAGGGGGGGCGGGACATGGGCTTCAATCCAGGGTGCGCCGGTAGAACTTCACGGCGGCGGTCATGACGATGACGGTGAACAGCATCAGGGGCCAGATGTTGGGCCACAGGTCCCACCAGCCGTTGCCCTTGAGCAGGATGCCGCGGATCAGCCGGTTGAAATACGTCAGCGGCAGCAGGTTGCCCAGGTGCTGCGCCCACATCGGCATGCCCTGGAACGGAAACATGAAGCCGGACAGCAGCATGTTCGGCAGGAAATAGAACATGGTCAGCTGCATCGCCTGCAGCTGGTTCTGCGCCAGCGACGACAGCGTGATGCCGACGGTCAGGTTCGCCGCGACGAACAGCAGCGCGGCCAGGTACACGGACAGCAGGCTGCCCATGATGGGCACGTGGAAGACGAAATGCGCCGCCGCGAGAATGATGCTGGCCTGGATCAACCCGATGGCGATGTACGGCACGATCTTGCCCGTCATCACCTCGATCGGCCGCACCGGCATCGCCAGCAGGTTTTCCATGGTGCCGCGCTCGCGCTCGCGGGTCATCGCCAGCCCGGTCATCATCACCAGCGTCATCGTCAGGATTACGCCCATCAGTCCCGGCACGGTGTTGTATTGCGAGATCTGCTCTTCGTTGTAGAGCTGGTGGATGCGCACGTCGAAAGGCGGCTGGCCGCCCGCCAGGCTGGCAAGCGGTCCGGTCAGATCCTTTTGCGCGACGGCCTGGGTCAGCTGCGTTGCTGCGCCCAGCGCCATCCCGGTCGCCATGGGGTCGGTGGCATCGGCTTCAATCAGCAGCGCCGGGCGTTCGCCGCGCAGCAGGCTGCGCGTGAAATCCGGCGGAATGGTCACGACGAACAGCACGCGGCCCTGAGCCAGCGCGGCGCGGCCCGCTTCCTCGGTGTCCAGTTCCTCGACGATGTGAAAGTAGTCCGACGAGCGCATCGCCGCGATGAAGCTGCGCGTGAACGGGCTGTGGTCCGCCGCGATGATGGCGGTGGGCATCTGGCGTGGATCGGTGTTGATGGCATAACCGAAGAGCGCGAGCTGCATGATCGGCAGGCCCACGATCATGCCGAAGGTAATGCGGTCGCGGCGCAGCTGCAGGAACTCCTTGAGCACCATGCTCCACCAGCGCGACCACGAAAAGCCGTTCAGGCGCGCGGTCATGGCTGGCCCGCGAAGTTGTCGGTGGACCGGTTCATCAGGTAGATGAAGACGTCCTCCAGGCTGGTGTCGATGCGTTCCAGGCGCAGATCCTGGCCTGCGATGGCCGCGCGCAGCGTGCTTTCCAGCGTGGCCGCGTCCCGGCCGCTGACGTGCAGCGCAGATCCGAACGCGACCGTCTGGTCAACGCCAGGCGCACTGCGCAGTTGCTGGCCCAACGGCACCAGGTTGACGCCGTGGATCGCCCAGGTGGTCAGTTGTTGCTCGGCGATGACCTCGTCGGCGGTGCCTTGCGTCAGCAGCTTGCCGTACGAGATGTAGGCCAGCTTGTGGCAGCGTTCGGCCTCGTCCATGTAATGCGTACTGACCAGCACCGAGATACCGCGCGCCGCCAGTTCATGCAGCTGTTCCCAGAAGTCGCGCCGCGCCGTCGGATCCACGCCGGCCGTGGGTTCGTCCAGCAGCAACAGGCGGGGCTGGTGGAGCAGGCAGGCGGCCAGCGCCAGGCGCTGCTTCCACCCGCCGGACAAGGATCCCGTCAACTGCCCGGCGCGCGTTTGCAGCCCGAGGTCCTGCAGGGCGCGGTCCACGGCTTCCTTGCGCTGCGGCATGCCGTACATGCGCGCGACAAAGTCCAGGTTCTCGCGGATGGTCAGGTCCTCCCAGTACGAGAACTTCTGCGTCATGTAGCCGACGTTGCGCTTGATCTCGGCGCTGTCGCGCAGGATGTCGTAGCCCAGGCATGTGCCGCTGCCGGAATCCGGCGTGAGCAGGCCGCACATGAGGCGGATGCACGTCGTTTTGCCGCTGCCGTTGGGCCCCAGGAACCCGAAGATCTCGCCTTCGCGAACCTGCAGCGACACGTCGTTCACGACATGCTTGTTGCCGAAGTGCTTATTCAGGCCGCGTACGTCGATGACGTTGCCGCCGGCGTCGGGCGCGTTCATGGCAGCGTCGCCTCCACCGGTTGACCCGGATGCAGCCGCGCCGCCTGGTCGGCGGCGGGGCGGGCTTCCACCATGTACACCAGCTTGCTGCGGCTTTCGCGGCTGTAGATGACCGGCGGCGTGTATTCGGCCTGGTCCGACACGTAGTCGATGCGCACGGGGATCGGATCGCCGCAGCCGTCGCAGCGCAACGTGGCCTGCTGGCCGATCTTCAGCGATCCGACCACCGTCTCCGGCACGAAGAACCGCACCTTGATGTTGCCGGGTGGCAGCAGGCTCACGACCGGACTGCCTGCCGGCACCCATTCGCCCACGCGGTACATGGTGTCGAAGATCCGCCCGGCGGCCGGCGCGGCCAGCCGCTTCTGGTTCAACGTCCACTCGGCCTGCGCCAGCGCGGCGTCGGCGGCCTCCACCTGGGAGGCCTGCGCGCGCCGGGCCTCGTCGCGGCCGGGCAGCCGGTTTACCTCGACCTGCGCCTGAAGTTCGCGCACGCGCGCCGCGTCCGACTGCGCCTGTTCGCGGCTGTCGTCCAACTGCGAGCGCGCGATGCCGCCTATGCGGAACTGCGCGTTGTCGCGGGCCAGCTGCGCCGCGGACCGGCGGCTGGCGGCCTGCGCCTGCGCCAATTGCGCCAGGCTGACGTCGACCTCCGGCGCCCGCTTGCCGGTGGCGATGTCCTCCAGTTGCGCGCGCGCCGCGGCCGCTTCTGCCTGCGCCTGATCGCGTGCCGCGGCCTCGCGCGTGGCGTCCAGTGCGTACAGCGGCTGGTTGGCGTCGACCTGCTGGCCGCGCCGCACCGCCAGGGTGTCCAGGCGGCCCGGTTCGGACGAGGCGACATACACGTAATCGCCTTCGACATAGCCCTGATAGAACGGCTGGTCGTTATTGCCGCAGCCAAACAGCGGCAGCAAGGCGAGGGGGGCGGACAGGCGGCGTAAGGTGCGCATGGTCAGCGTCCTGGAGTCGGAGAGGGTAGAGACGGCGCGAACAGGCCGCCGGTCAGCATGGCGATGGCGTGGGCCGCAATCGCCTCGTTATCGATCGACTGCGCCACCGGGTCGTCCTGCCAGATGCGGCGCCACAGGTTGGACGTGGCAAGCGGCAACAGGGTCAGGCCCAGGATGGAAAGGAACACGAGGCGCGGTTCCACGCCCGGCGTGATGGCGCCGCGGCGCTGGCATTCGGCGATGAGGCCCGCGAACGCCTGCAGCCGGTCCGACGGCAGATGGCGCAGCACGCGATCTCGCAACTGGCCGCCTTCGTTGACGACCTCGTGCATCCACAACGACGGCAGCCAGGGCTTTTCCGTGGCGCTTTGCACCACGCGGCCGACCACTTCGGTGATGAAACCGCGGGCGGCGGCGGCCGGGTCGGGCGGGGCGCCGAGCCCGGAGGCGGGAGCCCCGTCGATGACGGCCCCACCGCCCTCCAGCGGCACGGGCGCCCACACAAATCCGATCACGGGCACGATCCGTTCCAGCACCACGGCGTCGATCAACTGATCCCGGCTCTTGAAGTAGTAATGCAGCATCGCCGGCGTCACGCCGGCACGCTGCGCAATATTGGCGATGGTGGTGGCGGCGACGCCCTGGGCGGCGAACAACTGCGTGGCCAGATCCAGGAGATTGGCGCGGGCGGCGGCGTTGTCCGGACGGGGCGGGCGGCCGGGCCGGCGGGCGGGAAGGCGAGTGGGGGAAGACATGCGGCCGATTCTAATTAAAGACTTAATTAATTAAAAGAGGGTTCGATCAACAGGGTTTCAAGCCGGCCGCGCGGCCATGGGTGGTGTAATGGGCCGGTTCCCCAACCTGCCGCCCGGGGTTGTCCGCAAGGCCCGGCCGGCGCTACGAAGGAGACCGAACCTCATGCCGCAATCCGCATCCACCAACCGCCGCATCGTGCTGGCCGCCCGGCCGCACGGCGAACCCACCGATGCCGACTTCCGCCTGGAAACCGGCGACATCCCTCAACCGGGACCGGGCCAGGTGCTGCTGCGCACCGTCTATCTGTCGCTCGACCCCTACATGCGCGGCCGCATGAGCGACGCGCCGTCCTATGCCGAGCCGGTGCAGATCGGTGAGCCGATGGTAGGCGGCACGGTCACCCGCGTCCACGCCTCCAACAATCCGCAGTTCCAGGTCGGCGAGTGGGTCCTGGCGCAGACCGGCTGGCAGGATTTCGCGGTGTCCGACGGCGCCGGCCTGTTGCGCCTGGGCGCCAATCCCGAAAACCCGTCGTGGTCGTTGGGCGTCCTGGGCATGCCGGGCTTCACCGGCTACATGGGGCTTCTGGACATCGGCGAGCCCAAGGCCGGTGAAACGGTTGTGGTCGCCGCGGCCAGCGGCGCGGTCGGCGCGGTGGTCGGCCAGATCGCCAAGATCCACGGCTGCAGGGTCGTCGGCATTGCGGGCGGGCCGGACAAGTGCCGCTACGTGGTCGAGGAACTGGGCTTTGACGAATGCGTGGACCACCGTCAGCCGGACCTGCCCGGGCGCCTGGCAAAGGCGGCGCCGCAAGGCATCGACGTGTACTTTGAGAACGTCGGCGGCGCGGTCTTCGATGCCGTGCTGCCCTTGTTGAACCCGCGCGCCCGCATCCCCGTCTGCGGCCTGATCTCGGCCTACAACGCCACCAGCCAGCCCGAGGGCCCGGATCGCCTGGCGCTGCTGATGCGCACCATCCTGACAAAGCGGCTGCGGATGCAGGGCTTCATCATCTTCAACGAATACGCGCATCGCTACGGTGAATTCCGCGAGGCCATGCAGGACCTCATCAAGCAAGGACGCATCAAATACCGTGAAGACGTGGTCGACGGCCTGGAGAACGCCCCGCGCGGGCTGATCGGGCTGCTCAAGGGTGAAAACGCCGGCAAGCGCATTGTGCGCGTCGGCCCTGACGAATGGAGCGCTACATGAACATCCTGATCGTGCTGACTTCCCACGACACGCTGGGCAACACGGGCCGCAAGACGGGCTTCTGGCTGGAAGAGTTTGCGGCGCCGTACTACGCGTTCCTGGACGCGGGCGCGAAGATCACGCTGGCCTCGCCGCTGGGCGGCCAGCCGCCGCTGGATCCCAAGAGCGACGATCCTGACGCGCAGACCGACGACACGCGCCGCTTCCAGAAAGACGCGGACGCGCAGCGCGTTTTGGCGTCCACGCGCCGGCTGTCCGACGTGCAGGCGTCGGATTACGACGCGGTCTTCTACCCGGGCGGTCACGGCCCGCTGTGGGATCTGGCCGAGGACGCCAAATCAGTGGCGCTGATCGAGACCATGCTGGCCGCGGGCAAGCCGGTCTCGGCCGTGTGCCATGCGCCGGGCGTGCTGCGCCATGCCAAGACCGCCGACGGCAAGCCGCTGGTGCAGGGCAGGCAGGTCACGGGCTTTTCCAATGCGGAAGAAGCCGCCGTGCAGTTGACCGATGTGGTGCCGTTCCTGGTGGAAGACGAGCTGAAAAAGCTGGGCGGGCTGTACAGCAGCGGGCCGGACTGGCAGTCGCATGTGGTCAGCGACGGCCTGCTCATCACGGGGCAGAATCCCGGCTCGTCGGTGGGCGTAGCCAAGGCGCTGCTGGAACGCCTGAAGGACTGAACGCCGTCACGGCACAACAGCAGGAAGGCGAAGCCCGGCTCGCGCGCCAGACGCGCGGCGGCCGGACATCGTTGCGAATTGTGTCAGAATTCCGGCTTTCCGATATGCGCGCGCCGCCATGCCATTGCGGCGCGCAGTTTTCCGATGCCCCCCGACGTACCCGACATATCCGCAGGATCCTATGAAGCGGCGCTCTTTGCCGCAATACAGGCGCGTGACCCGGCCACCGGCCGGCATTGCAATAGAGTGGCTGCGCTGAGCGTGGCGCTGGCCGAAGCCTGTGGACTGGCCGAGCACGAGGTGGACGTCATTGCCGTGGCCGCGCGGCTTCACGACGTGGGCAAGATCGCCACGCCCGATCGTGTGCTGCACAGCCCGCACCGGCTGGTATGGGAAGACTGGGAAATCATGAAGGCGCATGCCGCGGCGGGCGCTGCCCTCATCATGCAGACCGCGATGCCGCAGCGCGAAGCCATTGCGCTGGCGGTGCGGCACCATCACGAGCATGTCGATGGCTCCGGTTATCCGGACGGCCTTGCTGGCCACGCCATCCCGCTGCATGCGCGGATCATCTCGGTGGCCGATTCCTATGACGCGCTTGGCGATACGCGGCCCTATCATCCGGCGCGCTCGCACACGCAGATCATGGACATCCTGAACCAGGAGTCGGGATCGAAGTTCGATCCCGACCTGCTGCGCGTGTTCGAATCGATGATCCGCGAAAGCCGCCTGCGCGTGCCGTAGCGGTTTACCGTAGCGAATTACTTCAGGCGATAGGTCGCCGCGACGGTGGCCAGGTCCTGCAATGTGCGCTGCTGCCAGGCCGCGTCGTGGCCCAGTTCCTCGGCCAGGATGCGGGCCACTTCCGGCGCGGCCAGCATCGCGGCCTCGGCATCCAGGAACAGCGCGCGGTTGCGGCGCGCCAACACGTCCTCGGCACTGCGCGCCAGTTCAAAGCGCGCCGCAAAACGCACGTGCGCTTCGGTCAGGCCGCTGGCCTTGACCAGCATGCGCTGCGCGCCGGGCAACGCCTGCAACGTCGCCAGATCGCTGCCGTAGTAGCTGTCCGGCGTGCCGGCGTGTTCCTGCGACGGTGCAAGACCATTGGCGCCATGCAGCGGCAACGATTCGGTGCGGCACGAGGCCTGCGTCAGCAACTGATGCTGGATGGCGGTGTCGACCACATCTTGCGCCATGCGGCGGTACGTCGTCCACTTGCCGCCGGTGACCGTCACGAGGCCGGCCTTGGACACCAGAATCGTGTGCTCGCGCGACAGCTTCTTGGTGGACGCTTCGCCGGTCGCCTTGACCAGCGGACGCAGCCCGGCCCAGACGCTGGTCACGTCGTCGCGCGTCGGCTTGCGGCTGAGATAGCGCGCGGCGGTGCTCAGGATGAAATCCACGTCCTGTGCGCCGGCATCCGGGTCCAGCGGCAGGTCCTGGCGCGGCGTGTCGGTGGTGCCGACGATGGTGTGGCCGTTCCAGGGCACCACGAACAGCACGCGGCCGTCATCGGTCTTGGGAATCAGCACGGCACGCTTGCCGGGCAGGAAATCCTGCGGCAGCGTCAGGTGCACGCCCTGGCTGGGCGCGACCATCGTCTGCGCGTTCTTGTCTTCCATGCGGCGTACGGCGTCCACCCACACGCCGGTGGCGTTGACCACGCAGCGCGCGCGCAGCGTGAACGACGCGCCGCCGATCACGTCCTGTGCGGTCACGCCGTCGACCTTGCCGTTGGTGGTGGTCAGGCCCGTGGCGCGCACGTAGTTGACTGCCGTGCCGCCCAGGTCGAACAGCGTGCGCATCAGGCTCATGGCCAGGCGCGCGTCGTCGAACTGGCCGTCGTAGTACAGCACGCCGCCCTTCAGGCTGCGCCCGCTGACGGTTTCCGCAAGGGTGGGGGCGTTGGCCAGCGTTTCGCGGCGCGACAGCCAGCGGCTGGGCGACAAATTCAGCTTGCCGGCCAGCATGTCGTACATCTTCAGGCCGATGCCGTAGAACGGCTGGTCCAGCATCGTGTAGGCCGGCACCACAAAGCCCAGCGGCCACACCAGGTGCGGCGCGTTGCGGTTGAGCAGGCCGCGTTCATGCAGGGCCTCGCGCACCAGGCTGACGTTGCCTTGCGCCAGATAGCGCACGCCGCCGTGCACCAGCTTGGTGGCCTTGCTGGACGTGCCCTTGGCAAAGTCGGCGCCTTCGATCAGCAGCGTCCGGTAGCCGCGCGCGGCGGCGTCGACCGCCGTGCCCAGGCCGGTTGCGCCGCCGCCGATGACGATGACGTCCCAGGAATGCGTGTTGTCCAGCGTGTTCAGAAGACGGCTGCGGTCGGGCGGGGTGACGGAGGCGAGGGGTTGGTTCATGTTCTTTTAGGGCGGCAGGGCCGCGAGGTAAGTGCGTCGATGTGCTTGCCGGCGGGGCTTGCGCGGACGATGCGTCCGCGGCGGCGCTCGGGTCAGGGTGTAGGTTTGGGGACGTGGGGCGCGGCGGCGACGTCGCAGCGCACGCCGGCGTCCAGCAACACTTGTGCCAGCGGTTCCTGCGGATGCGCGTCGGTGAAGAAGCGGTCGATCTGCGAGATATGCGCCAGTTCCACCATGGCCTGGCGCTTGAACTTGCTGCTGTCGGCGGCCAGCCAGACCTCGCGCGACTGCTCGATGATCGTGCGCGCCACGCGCACTTCGCGGAAGTCGTAGTCGCGCAGGGTGCCGTCGGCCTCGATGCCCGAAATGCCGATCAGGCCGATGTCGACCTTGAACTGGCGGATGAAATCCATCGTGGCTTCGCCGACGATGCCGCGGTCGCGCGAGCGCACCACGCCGCCGGCGACGATGACTTCGCAATCCGGGTTGTCGGACAGGATGTCGGCCACGTGCAGGTTGTTCGTGATGACGCGCAGTCCGCGATGGCGCAGCAGCGCGCGCGCAATGGCCTCGGTGGTGGTGCCGATGTTCAGGATCAGCGAACAGCCGTCCGGCACGGCGCGGGCCACGGCTTCGGCGATGCGCTGCTTGCCCGCGGCGTGCAGCCCTTGGCGCTTGCGGTAGGCGATGTTCTCGATGGTGGAGGCTTCAATGCGCACCCCGCCATGAAAGCGCGACAAGAGGCCGGCTTCCGAAAGGATGTTGACGTCCCGCCGCACGGTCTGCAGCGTGACGTCGAAACGTTTGGCAAGCTCTTCGATCGAGGCCGAGCCCTGGGCCCGCACCATTTCGATCAGCGCGCTCTGTCGTGGATTCAGTGTCATGTTCGAATGATAAAACAACAAAAGCGAAAAATAATGACGCACCGCAAGATTGTTTTTTGTTCGCTTCTTCAGTAAAACGCACAAAAAACGAAAGCCATCTGAAAGAGTATGCTCATCGTGTTGCGCCCGCGCGGGAACGTGGGGGCGCGCAAGCTGGGACGCTGTGCCGAATACCGAAGTCCGTAGAAAACAGGGACGTATAAGTAGGTTGAGGAGACTAGATGCAGCTGACCTTGGACGGGATAGCTTTGCGGGCCGGCTCGCAGACGCACCTGTATCCCATGAGCCTGGCCCCGGTTCCGGGAGCCATGACCGTCCTGCTGGGGGCCACCCTGGCCGGCAAGACCTCGCTGATGCGCATCATGGCCGGGCTGGACCGGCCTTCCGAGGGCCACGTGCGGGTCGACGGCGCCGACGTCACCGGCGTGCCCGTCCGCCAGCGCAACGTGGCGATGGTCTACCAGCAGTTCATCAACTATCCGTCCATGTCGGTCTACGACAACATCGCCTCGCCGCTCAAGCTGCGCGGCGAGCGCGACACGCGTGAAAAAGTCCACGCCATGGCGGCGCGGCTGCACATCGACCATTTGCTGGACCGCTATCCGTCCGAACTGTCGGGCGGGCAGCAGCAGCGGGTGGCGCTGGCGCGGGCGCTGGCCAAGGATGCGCCGCTGATCCTGCTGGACGAACCCCTGGTCAATCTGGACTACAAACTGCGCGAGGAATTGCGCGACGAACTCTCGGAATTGTTCGCGCAGGGGCGGTCGACCGTGGTCTACGCCACCACCGAACCGGGCGAGGCGCTGTTGCTCGGCGGCCACACCGCAGTGCTCGACGCAGGCGAACTGCTGCAATACGGCCCCACGGCCGAGGTTTTTCACCGGCCCAATTCGATCCGCGTGGCCCGCGCCTTCAGCGACCCGCCCATGAACCTGTTCGCCGCCCGCCGCCATAACGGCGGGTTCGTGCTGCAGGGCGGCGTGGCGGTAGATCGCGCGCTGCCGGCGGGCGCGGACGCCGAAATCACGGCCGGTCTGCGCGCCGGCGCGCTGGATGTGGAATCGCGGCCCGGTCACGTCGAGCTGCCCGGTCGGGTCAAGCTGGCCGAGATCTCCGGGTCCGACACCTTCGTGCACGCCGAGACGGCCGCCGGCGACGTGGTCGCCCAACTGCCCGGCGTGCACCGCTACACGCTCGACGAGCACGTGCGGCTGTATTTCGACCCCGCGCAGACCTACGCCTTTGGCCCGGACGGCGCGCTGCTCGTGGCGCCCCGGCAGCCGGCGGGGGCGGGGGAGGTGGCCTGATGGCGCAGATCGAGCTGGACCTGTCCCATTCGTACGTCGCCCATCCCAAGTCCGACGACGACTACGCGCTTTTGCCGTTGCAGTTCACCTTCCGCGACGGCGGGGCCTATGCCTTGCTCGGGCCTTCGGGTTGCGGCAAGACCACGCTGCTCAATTGCGTGTCGGGTCTCTTGCGGCCCTCGCATGGGCGCATCCTGTTCGACGGACAGGACGTCACCGACAAGACCCCGCAGGCGCGCAACATCGCGCAGGTGTTCCAGTTTCCGGTGGTGTACGACACCATGACGGTCGCGGAGAACCTGGCGTTTCCGCTGCGCAACCGGGGCGTTGCGCCCGATCGCATCCGCGAGCGCGTGGGCCGCATCGCCGAAATGCTGGAAATGTCCAACGTTCTGGACCGCCGGGCCAGCGGGCTGACGGCGGATGCCAAGCAGAAGATCTCGCTGGGCCGCGGCCTGGTGCGCAGCGACGTGTCCGCGATTCTCTTTGACGAACCGCTTACCGTGATCGACCCGCAGCTCAAGTGGGAATTGCGCCGCAAGCTCAAGGAGATTCATCACGAATTCAAGCTGACGCTGATCTACGTGACGCATGACCAGACCGAAGCGCTGACCTTCGCAGACCAGGTGATGGTCATGGCGCGCGGCCGCGCCGTGCAGGTGGGCAGCGCGGATGATCTGTTCGAACGGCCCGCGCACACCTTCGTGGGCCATTTCATCGGGTCGCCGGGCATGAACTTCCTGCCGGCGCAGTGGCGCGACGGCGCGCTGAGGGTGGGCCAGCACCGGTTGCAAGGCGTGCCGGCCGAGCTGGCCGTCAAGCTGGAAGGCGCGGGCCCCGTCAAGCTGGGCGTGCGGCCGGAATACCTGCGCGTGACCGATCCCGGGACGGCTGGCGCCGTGCCCATGCGCGTGGAGCGCGTGCAGGACGTGGGCACCTACACGCTGCTGGTGGCTGACTTTGAAGGCACGCCGGTGCGCGCCCGCCTGGGCAGCAACGTCGTGGCCGGCGGCAAGGACGCCACGGTGTGGCTGTCCGTGCTCAACCCGCACACCTGCTTCTACCGCGACGAGGAACTGATCCGATGAAACCCACCGATCACCGGGCCTGGTTCCTGGTCATGCCGGTTGTGCTGTGCGTGGCGTTCTCGGCCATCCTGCCGCTGATGACCATCGTCAATTATTCGGTGCAGGACATCATTTCGCCCGAGCGCCGCGTGTTCGTCGGCACCGAGTGGTTCGCCGCGGTGCTGCAGGACGAGGAACTGCACGGCGCGCTGTTCCGGCAGATCGGGTTTTCGTTTGCGGTGCTGCTGATCCAGATTCCGCTGGGCATCCTGCTGGCGCTGTCGATGCCGGCCAGCGGCTGGCGCGCGTCGGCCGTGCTGGTGATCATCGCGCTGTCGCTGCTGATTCCGTGGAACGTGGTGGGCACCATCTGGCAGGTGTTCGGCCGCACCGACATCGGGCTGCTCGGCGCCACGTTGTCCTGGCTGGGCGTGGACTACAACTACACGGGCAACGACGTCGACGCCTGGGTCACGGTGCTGGTCATGGACGTGTGGCACTGGACGCCGCTGGTTGCGCTGCTGTGCTACGCGGGGCTGCGCGCCATTCCGGATGCGTACTACCAGGCCGCGCGGATCGACGGCGCCTCGCGCTTTGCCGTGTTCCGGTACATCCAGCTGCCCAAGATGCGCGGCGTGCTGATGATTGCGGTGCTGCTGCGGTTCATGGACAGCTTCATGATCTACACCGAGCCGTTCGTGCTGACCGGCGGCGGCCCGGGCAACGCCACGACTTTCCTGTCGCAGTACCTGACGCAAAAGGCGGTGGGGCAGTTCGACCTGGGCCCCGCTGCGGCGTTTTCGATCATCTACTTCCTGATCATCCTGCTGCTCTGCTTCATTCTCTACAACTGGATGCAGCGCGCGGGCACCACGGGCGGTTTCGACGAGGAGCGGGGCAATGCGTGAGAAATCCACCTGGTGGCGCGGCGCCTTCCTGACGCTGTACCTGGTGTTCGCCATCCTGCCGCTGTACTGGATGCTGAACATGTCGTTCAAGTCGAACACCGAGATCGTCAGCACGCTGACGCTCTGGCCGCGCGACTTCACGTTCGAGCACTACCGCACCATCTTCACCGACCCGGCCTGGTATTCCGGCTACATCAATTCGCTGATCTACGTCGTCATCAACACGGTCGTCTCGCTGGCCGTGGCGCTGCCGGCCGCCTATGCGTTCTCGCGTTACCGCTTCATCGGCGACAAGCATGTGTTCTTTTGGCTGCTCACCAACCGCATGACGCCGCCGGCGGTGTTCCTGCTGCCGTTCTTCCAGCTCTATAGCTCGTTCGGCCTGATGGACACGCACCTGGCGGTGGCGCTGGCGCACCTGGTGTTCAACGTGCCGCTGGCGGTGTGGATCCTGGAAGGCTTCATGTCCGGCGTGCCGCGCGAGATCGATGAGACCGCGTATGTGGACGGCTATTCGTTCCCGCGCTTCTTCCTGACGATCTTCCTGCCGCTCATCAAGTCGGGCGTGGGCGTGGCCGCGTTCTTCTGCTTCATGTTCAGCTGGGTGGAGCTGCTGCTGGCGCGCACGCTCACGTCTGTGAACGCCAAGCCCATCGTCGCGACCATGACGCGCACCGTATCGGCATCCGGCATGGATTGGGGGGTGCTGGCGGCCGCGGGCGTGCTGACCATCGTGCCGGGCGGCATCGTCATCTGGTTCGTGCGGCACTACATCGCGAAGGGCTTCGCGATGGGCCGCGTGTAGGCATCGGGACTACAGGAGGGCGTGCCCATGTTCAGCTGGATGGTGTGGACCACCCCGGTTGCCGTGTTCTTCAGCTGCATCGTGCTGATGCTGGTGGGCATGACGATCTGGGAGCTGAAGTCGCCCACGCAGGAGCGCAAGGGATTTCTCCCCTTGCGCACCACGCGCGGCGACCGGCTCTTCATCGGCCTGATGGCCGCAGCCTGGCTCAACCTGGCGTTTCTGGGGTTTGGCCAGAAGGCGGTCGAGTGGTTTTCGCTGGATCAGCCGCCATCGGTGTGGATCAGCTTCGTGCTGTCCATGCTGCTGCTGGCCTTCATCATGAAAAAAGGGTGAGAGAAGGGCGCCAGACCCTTCGTTGGTTTCGGGCAGTCAGGAAAAGGACTATCGGCCAGCGTCTTCCCCGGCCAGCGGTCCGCAGCACGATAGGGGAAGACTTATCGAGGAGACAGGTCATGAAATTGCGCATGCACGCCATGGCGGCCGCTATCGCCCTGATCGGAACGTCAGGGGCTTGGGCCGGCGAGCCGGAGGCAAAGAAGTGGGTCGATTCGGAGTTCCAGCCTTCGTCGCTGTCCAAGGAACAGCAGATGGCCGAAATGAAATGGTTCATCGACGCTGCGGCCAAGCTCAAGGCCAAGGGCGTCAATGAAGTCAGCGTGGTGTCCGAAACCATCACCACGCACGAGTACGAGTCCAAGGTGCTGGCCAAGGCCTTTGCCGAAATCACCGGCATCAAGGTCAATCACGACCTCATCCAGGAAGGCGACGTCGTCGAAAAGCTGCAGACGTCCATGCAGTCCGGCAAGTCCATCTACGACGGCTGGATCTCCGATTCCGACCTGATCGGCACCCACTACCGCTACGGCGCCATCCTGCCGCTGTCCGACTACATGGCCGGGGCCGGCAAGGAATGGACCAACCCCGATCTGGACCTGAAGGACTTCATCGGCACCAAGTTCACCACCGCGCCCGACGGCAAGCTGTATCAGTTGCCCGACCAGCAGTTCGCCAACGTGTACTGGTTCCGCGCCGACTGGTTCGCGCGGCCCGACCTGAAGGAAAAGTTCAAGGCCAAGTACGGTTATGAACTGGGCGTGCCCACCAACTGGTCGGCGTACGAAGACATCGCCACGTTCTTCTCGAACGACGTCAAGGAGATCGACGGCAAGCGCGTCTACGGCCACATGGACTACGGCAAGAAGGATCCGTCGCTGGGCTGGCGCTTCACCGATGCGTGGCTGTCGATGGCGGGCGCGGCCGACAAGGGCCTGCCCAACGGCATGCCCGTGGACGAATGGGGCATTCGCGTGGCTGACGACAAGTGCACGCCGGTCGGCGCGTCCGTGTCGCGCGGCGGGGCCACGAACAGCCCGGCCGCCGTGTACGCGCTGACCAAGTACATCGACTGGATGAAGAAGTTCGCGCCGCAGCAGGCCATGGGCATGACCTTCTCGGAAGCGGGACCCGTGCCCGCGCAGGGCCAGATCGCGCAACAGATCTTCTGGTACACGGCTTTTACCGCCGACATGACCAAGAAGGGGCTGCCGGTCGTGAACGACGACGGCACGCCGAAGTGGCGCATGGCGCCGTCGCCGTACGGCCCGTATTGGAAGGACGGCATGCAGAACGGCTACCAGGACGTGGGCTCGTGGACCTTCTTCAAGTCCACCAACCCCGACAAGATGGCGGCGGCCTGGCTGTATGCGCAGTTCGTCACGTCCAAGTCGGTGTCGCTCAAGAAGTCCATCACCGGCCTGACCTTCATCCGCGACAGCGATATCAACAGCGAGTTCTTCACCAAGAACGCGGCCAACTACGGCGGCCTGATCGAGTTCTACCGCAGTCCCGCGCGCGTGGCATGGACGCCCACCGGCACCAACGTGCCGGACTATCCGAAGCTGGCGCAGCTCTGGTGGAAGAACGTCGCCACCGCGGTCACAGGGGAAAAGACCCCGCAGGCCGCGATGGACAACCTGGCCAACGAAATGGATCAGGTGATGGCGCGGCTTGAACGGGCGGGCATGGCGCAGTGCGCGCCCAAGCTCAACCCCAAGAGCGATCCGAGCAAGTGGCTGTCGGACCAGCACGCGCCGTGGAAGAAGCTGGCCAATGAAAAGCCGAAGGGCGAGACGATTCCCTACGAGCAACTGCTGTCGGCGTGGAAGGCAGGGAAGGTGAGGTAAGCGGCAGGCTCAGGGCGCCGCCAACTTCGCCACCAACGGCGCCGTCAACCGCGCCGCCAGCGCCAAGGATGCGGAGGCGCCGTCCAGGGGACGGCTCTCTGCGGGCAGGGCGCTGGCGGCGTCCGCCATCCACGGATGGGCGAATGCCACCACGTCCGCGCCGCCTTCCTGGGCGTCGCGGGCCGCTTGCGAGACGGCAGCAAGACATGCGGCCGTCTCGCCGCGCTTGAACAGATCCCAGGCAAGGGGCACCAGCCGCACGTCGACCGTTGCGTTGACCGGTCGCGCATGGCGTTCGAACAGCGCGCGATTGGCCGCGAGGGTGGATTCGACGGCGCACAGCACCACGATGCGGGCGCCTGCGCGAGCCGCCGCGTGGGCCAGCGCCTCATCCGCGCGGATGACGGGGGCGCCTATCCCCGTGATGCCGTCAACGACGGGACCGAGCGTGGCGCATGTGACAATCACGGCGTCCGCGCCGGCCGCCAAGTCCTGCAACGCCGCCGTGATGTCGTCCTGCACGCTGCCGGGTATCGCGCTGGCCGTGGCCCGCGCCTGATCAACGGCAATCCTGAACGCCGGCCGCACGGCATGGCGCAGCGCGCCGGCGGCCAATCCCGCGTCGCGGGCCGCCTGCTCGAAAATCGCCGGATTGCTGTCGATGGTGTGCAACAAGGAAATCTGCATGGGGTAAAACCTTGGGGCTTCGTGAATGTCGAAGCGGCATTCTGGCGCAGGCCGAAACCGGCAACAAGACAAGCCCGAATACTGGTATTGCCGATACCCTGCGCGCGACAAATCGATTCAACGCTTTTCCTCAACTTGCCCGTATGACCCACGCCTCGAAATTTCTGCACGTTCTGATTCCTGCCGTCCTGGCGCTTTCTGGCGGTGCGGCGCACGCCGCCGGCTTCCAGCGCCTGAATCTGCCGATGGACCAGAACGGCCCGGGCCTGCAAGGCGCGGTCTGGACACCGTGCGCCGAGCCCGCAGCGGAAATCAAGGTGGGCCGCGTCGCCATCCAAGGGGTGCAGGGCTGCAAGCTACCGGAAGGCCGCTATCCGCTCATCGTCATGTCGCACGGCTCGGCGGGCTCGTATCTCAGCCACCACGACACTGCGGCCGCGCTGGCGGATGCCGGCTTCGTGGTGGCGGCGATCAACCACGTGGGCGACAACGCGCAGGACAAATCGCGGCAGGGATATTTGTCGATCTTTTCCACCCGGCCCCGCGAAATGCGCAGGCTGATCGACTACATGACCGGCGCGTGGCCGGACAAGGCAAGGGTCGATCCCGACAGGATCGGCTTCTTCGGCTTTTCGCGCGGCGGGTATACGGGCCTGGTGCTGGCCGGCGCGGCGCCGGACCTGGCGGCGGGGCTGGCGATCTGCGCTGACCAGCCGTCGCTGCCGATGTGCCGTGACATCGCGGCCGGGAAGGTGCCGCAGCAACCCTATCCGGCGGAGCCACGCATCAAGGCGGCGGTCATTGCCGATCCGCTCAACGTGTTTCCGGGCGATGCGCTCAAGCGCGTGACGCTACCCATTCAGCTATGGGCGTCGGAGCGGGGCGGCGAAGGGGTCAGCCCGGCCAGCGTCGAAGCCGTGCGCCAGGCCCTGGGCGCCACGCCGGATTTTCGGGTGGCTGCGGGCGCGGGGCATTACGCGTTTCTGGCGCCGTGCTCGCCTGAACAGGCCGAGGCGCTGCCCGGCATCTGCCGCGACGAGGCGGGTACTGATCGGCTGGCGTTTCATCGTGAGCTGAACGCCCAGGTGACGGCGTTCTTCAAGGCGCGGCTGCAATAGCCGCGCGTCCGCGTTCCAAAGGAACAGCCGCGCGTCCGCGCTTTCCGGAACGTGCGCGCCGGCGCTTCGACGAATGGTCGCGCGCCGCCGCTTCAACGGTAGATGCGCCGCGCGGTCGATCAGTGAATGACGCGCGCCGCCCGGCGCGCGTGCTTGATTTCATACATGCGGGTATCGGCCAGTCGGACAGCCGCCTCCGCGTCCAGGCCCGCGGGGTCCAGCGCCACGACGCCGGCGCTGGCGCCTTCGTAGGCCACGGTGGCGTCGCCCAGCCGATATCGGCCCATGGAGGCGGCCAGGACGCGTTCTTCCATCGCTCGGGCGGCCTCGTCCGGCTCGGCCTGTTGGCTCACGCCGCCTTCGTCGGCACGTTTGCCTGTCAGCGCGGGGCCGGGCCCGATGAGCACGAATTCGTCGCCGCCCACGCGTCCCAGCATGTCCGACCCGCGCAGCGCCGCCGCCATGCGCCGCGAGACTTCCTGCAGAAAGAGGTCGCCAGCCTGGTGGCCGTACGTGTCGTTGATGCTCTTGAAACCATCCAGATCGATGACGCCGACCAGCACGCTGCCGTTTTCGCGCACGGCGCGCGCCAGCAGCCGGTCCAGCGCCTCGTAGACGGCACGCCGATTGGGCAGTCCCGTCAGGGTGTCGGTCAGCGCATAGGACATGAGCCGGACGTTGGCCGAGTGCAGCTGTTCAACGAGCATTTCGCGTTCGATGAAGCTGGCGATCACGCTGGAAAAAAGCTTCAGCACCGCTTCGGCCTGCGGGCTGATGTCGTGGCGCCGGGCACTGGCGGCGCACAGCGTGCCGTACAGGGCGCCGTCATCGGCGCGCACCGGCGCGCTGACGTAGGTCTGGATGCCCAACTGCCGGGCCGCGTCTGAATCCGGCCAGCATTGCGACACGTCGCTGGTGCACATGCGGCCTTCGTCCAGCGCGCGCTTGCACAGCGTGTCGTCCCAGGGCACGGACAGTCCTTCCGGTATCTGCAGCTGCCCCACGTTGCGCGCGTAGCGCACATGCTGCAGGTCGGCCTTGAGGTCGATGGCGGTGAGGTAGGTGGATTCAAGTCCGGTGACGGCGCCCAGCATGTCCAGCAGCGGGCGGGTCAACTGCTCGACTGACTTGGCAGCGGGCAGGGTGGTGGAAAGTTCGGCGAGGATGGGATCCAGCACGGCTGCTCCTGGATTCGTTGTCGGATGAACTTGCGGCCCGTGCTCCATGCCGGAGGCCGGGCCGCCAATCCCGCCATTATGCACGGCCTGGGGTTCAGGCCAAAGACTGCTTACGCCATGACCAGCGACCGGTGCGCGCAGACGCCGGCCATGACGCCGGAGGCGCTGGCCAGCGTGGCGTTCGACATCGGTGTGGACGCGTCGCCGGCGGCGTACACGCCGGGCACCGTGGTCTGCTTCAGCTCGTCCACGCGGATCACGGGCCCCAGCGGCCCCTCGTCGAACGCGCATCCCAGCTGATCTGCAAGCGGACTGGCCATGTGTGCGCGGCTGGCGACGAACAGCGCGCGCAGCGGCACCTCGCGTCCATCGGCCAGCACAACGCCGTCCAGGGCGGGCGCTGCGCCCAGCAGCGCGACTACCGGCGTGCGCTCGATGTGCACGCCACGCGCGGCGAGACGCTGCGCGTCCTCTGCAGAAGGTTCGAATTGATCTTGCGTGAAATACGTGGTCGGCCCCCAGTCGGGCAGCATCATCGCCTGATGGGCGGACATCGGATGCGCGGCCAGCACGCCCAGCGGATTGCCTGCGACTTCGTAGCCATGGCAGTACGGGCAGTGCAGCACCGTCTGCCCCCAGCGTTCCTCAAGTCCAGGCAGCGGCGGCAACTCGTCGCGCATGCCGGTGGCCAGGATCAGGCGCGCGCCGCGTACCTGCTTGCCGTCCGCCATGACGATGCCGAATCCGCCATCTTGCGGCTGGGCCTGGACCGCCTCGCCGTCCAGGAAGGCAACGGTCGGATAGCGGGCAAGTTGTGCGCGGGCGGTCGCTACGATCTCGTGCGGCGGCACGCCGTCCTGCCCGAGAAAGCCGTGCGCGTGCGCGGCGTAGCGGTTGCGGGGTTTGGCCGCGTCGACCAGCAACACCCGCCGGCGGGCGCGCGCCAGTTGCATGGCAGCGGACAGGCCGGCAAAGCTGCCGCCGATGATGATGACGTCGTAGTGCATGGTGAGACCCTCACGCGGTGGTTACGATACTTGATAAGTTGCATGATAGAAGCGCATGCGATCTTATGCAACCTATGTTGTTGCGTATTGCGTGATCGCGGGCAGGAATGCTGCTTGCAGCAGAGCGCCCCGCCGCATGGAGTCGTCCAGAGAACACTCTGCGCGTAGCGGCATCCTCCCCGCCGCCGGGTTGCGCCGGCCCCCCGGGCGGGACTACCCTGAAAGCCTCTATACCGGCAGCCCGGCCACACGCCGGCCGCCAAGGAGACTGGCATGCAGCACACGACTGACCTGAACGGCCGCGTGGCCGTGGTGACAGGCGCGTCTTCAGGCATTGGGCGCGCCATCGCAATAGGCCTTGCCGAAGCGGGAGCGCGAGTGGTGGTGAACCACCGGGCGGGCGGAGACTCCCAAGCCCGCGGCGCGGCGGTGGTGGAATCGATCCAGCGTAGCGGCGGGACGGCGGTCGCAGCCGCGGCAGACATCAGCCGGGAAGCCGACGTCGACCATCTGTTCGAGCAGGCCGTGCAGCACTTCGGACGGGTGGACATCCTGGTCAACAACGCGGGTGTTGAGCACCCGTCGCCCATTGCCGACATGACGCTCGCGGACTGGCAGCGCGTGATCGACGTGAACCTGACTGGCCACTTTCTGTGCGCCCGCGCGGCGGCCCGAGCCTTCAAGACGCAGCCGCCCGATCCCTCCCGCCAGAACCGCTCGGTGGGCAACATCCTCTTCATCAGCTCGGTGCACGAAGTGATCCCCTGGGCGTTCCAGGTGAACTACGCCGCGTCCAAGGGCGGCATTTCGCTGCTGATGAAATCCCTGGCGCAGGAGCTGGCGCCCGACCGCATCCGGGTCAACTCCATTGCGCCCGGCGCCATCCGCACCGCGATCAACCAGCCAGCGTGGGACACCCCGCAGGCGCTGGCCAAACTGCTGGAACTCATCCCCTACGGCCGGATCGGCGAGCCCGAGGACATCGCACAGGCGGCCGTGTGGCTGGCCAGCGATGCGTCCGACTACGTCACCGGCACCACGCTCTTCGTGGACGGCGGCATGACGCTATACCCCGAATTCCGCGGCGCGGGCTGAGGCGCGCATGTCCAAACCCCTGGAAGACTACGGACTCATCGGCAACATGCTGTCCGCCGCGCTGGTGGCGCGCGACGGCTCGATCGACTGGCTGTGCCTGCCGCATTTCGATTCGCCCGCGTGCTTTGCCGCCTTGCTGGGCGACCAGCGTCACGGGCGCTGGCTGATCGCGCCGCACGGCAAGATCAAGTCGACGTCCCGCCGCTACGTGCCCGACACGGCGGTGCTGGAGACCCGCTTCGAGACCCGTACGGGCTCGGTGCTGGTGTACGACTTCATGCCGCTCAGCGACGACGACGAGCGCGTGGACGTGGTGCGCATCGTGCGCGGCGAGTCCGGCCACGTGCAGATGGACATGGAGCTGATCCTGCGCTTCAACTACGGCCAGAGCGTGCCGTGGGTGCGGCGGCGCGATTATGGCCTGAACGCCATCGCGGGGCCGGACGCGGTCGAGCTGCATACGCCCATCGAGCTCGAAGGCCACGACATGAAGACCACGGCGCGTTTCTCGCTGCATCCGGGCCGCGTCGTGCCGTTCACACTGTCCTATCACCGCTCGCACCGCACGCCCCGGTTCGTGCCGGACCGCGTCGAAAGCATGGACCGCACCGTGTCGTGGTGGCAGGAATGGGCCAAACGCTGCCATTGGGACGGACCGGGCGACGGGCGTCGTGACGCCGTGGTGCGTTCGCTGATCACGCTGAAGCTGCTGACGTTTCAGCCGACGGGCGGGATCATCGCGGCGCCCACCACGTCGCTGCCAGAAGCGCTGGGCGGCAGCCGCAATTGGGACTACCGCCATTGCTGGCTGCGCGACTCGGCGTTGACGCTGTACGCCTTGCTCAACGCCGGCTATCGCGAAGAGGCCGAGGCGTGGCGCCAATGGCTGCTGCGCGCGGTGGCGGGACACCCCGATCAGCTGCAGATCATGTACGGCATCGCGGGCGATCGCTGGCTGCCCGAGCTGGAGATTCCGTGGCTGCCCGGCTACGAAGGCAGCCAGCCGGTGCGCCGGGGCAATGGCGCGGCGGGGCAGAGCCAGCTCGACATCTACGGCGAACTCATTGATACGCTCTACGCCGCCCGCGTCGCGGATCTGGCGCCGCTGGCCGAAGCCTGGCGCCTGCAGAACGTGCTGCTCAAGCCGCTGGAGCAGCGCTGGCGCGAACTGGACCACGGCATCTGGGAAGTCCGGGGCGAACGGCGCGCCTTCACGCATTCGCGCGTGATGTGCTGGGTGGCGTTCGACCGGGCGGTCAAGGCCTGCGAGCGCTGGGGCCTGAAGGGGCCGGTCGATGCCTGGCGCCGGCTGCGCGAACGCATCCACAAGGACATCTGCGAGCACGGCTATGACCGCACCCGGGGCTGCTTCGTGCAGAGTTACGGATCGCCGGCGCTGGACGCGAGCCTGCTGCTGATCCCGCAGGTGGGCTTTCTGCCGGCAAGCGATCCGCGCGTGGCGGGCACTGTGCACGCGATCGAACGGGAACTCATGCACGGCGGCCTGCTGCGCCGCTATTCGGTCGAAGACACCGACGACGGGCTGGAGGGCGAGGAGGGCGTCTTCCTGGCGTGCAGTTTCTGGCTGGCGGACGCCTACGTCATGCAGGGCCGGCTGGGCGATGCGGAGCGGCTTTTCGACCGTCTGCTGTCCCTGCGCAACGACCTGGGGCTGCTGTCGGAAGAGTACGACGTCGTGCGCCGCCGCCTGGTGGGCAACTTTCCGCAGGGTTTTTCGCATATCGGCCTGGTGAACACGGCCTACAACCTGAGCCGCGCCATGGGACCGGCGCAGCAGCGCGCGGAACAGGACGCGCCGCGGGGATAGGGACGGGCCGCGCGGGCTTAAAAGGCGCACCGCGGGCGTTGCACAACGCGCGCCGGCCGGGGCTCGCGCCGGTGTATTCTCGCAATCACACGGCGCCGCCCGCCCGGCGCCGGTCATGCACACCACAAAAAACGCGCGCAGCGGCTCGATCGACGGCCCGCCGCATCAGGAGAGACAAGCATGCTTTTGACCGACGAACAGCAAAGCGTCCAGGAGATGGCGCGCCGGTTTGCGCAGGAGCGCCTGGCGCCCAATGCCGAACGCTGGGATCGCGAACACCACTATCCCGCCGACGCCATCGCCGAAATGGCGCAGCTGGGCTTTTTCGGCATGCTGGTGCCCGAAGCGTGGGATGGCAACGACAGCGGCTATATCTCGTACGCGGTGGCGCTGGAAGAAATCGCCGCGGGCAGCGGCGCCTGCTCCACCATCATGAGCGTGCACAACTCGGTCGGCTGCATGCCCATCCTGAAGTTCGGCAACGACGACCAGAAGGCGCAGTTCCTGCGGCCGCTGGCGCGTGGCGAACACATCGGCGCATTCGCGCTGACCGAACCGCAGGCCGGCTCCGACGCGAGCAGCCTGCATACCCGCGCGCGGCGCGACGGCGACCACTACATCCTCAATGGCGCCAAGCAGTTCATCACGTCCGGGCGCAACGGGCAGACGGTCATCGTGTTCGCGGTCACCGACCCCGACGCGGGCAAGCGCGGCATCTCGGCGTTCATCGTCCCCACCGATACGCCGGGCTACAAGGTGCTGCGCGTGGAAGACAAGCTCGGTCAGCACGCGTCCGACACCTGCCAGATTGCATTTGAAGACATGCGCATCCCGGCAGCATGGCGGCTGGGCGAAGAAGGCGAAGGCTACAAGATCGCCTTGTCCAACCTGGAAGGCGGGCGCATCGGCATTGCGTCGCAGTCGGTGGGCATGGCGCGGGCTGCCTTCGAATGCGCGCGCGACTACGCCCGCGATCGACTAGCCTTCGGCAAACCCATCATCGAACACCAGGCCGTGTCGTTCCGCCTGGCGGACATGGCGACGCAGATCCACGCGGCCCGCCAGATGGTGCTGCACGCCGCGGCCTTGCGCGACGCGGGCAGGCCGGCATTGACCGAGGCGTCCATGGCCAAGCTGTTTGCGTCCGAGATGGCTGAAAAGGTCTGCTCGGCGGCGATTCAGACGCTGGGCGGTTATGGCTACCTGAAGGATTTTCCGGTCGAGCGCATTTATCGCGATGTGCGCGTCTGCCAGATCTACGAGGGCACCAGCGACATCCAGCGCCTGGTGATCGCGCGCAGCCTGTAGCGGCGCGGGGCAGGGGTGGGGCGGTTCGCGTTGTTCAGGAGCGGCCCTGTACGGACTGCCGCGCTTGGGCAGCAGCCGCAGCCGCGCGGCGCACATCGGCCCGGCGGCGCGCCCACACGGTATAGACGACGATGTTGCCCACGATCAGCACCGCCGCCAGCAGCATCTGCGTCGCCCGCGTGATGCCCTCGGGGTAGATGATGCCCAGCACGTAGTGCTCGATGAAGCCGCCCGCGTAGCCTTCCTGCCCCGCGCGTTCGCGCAGCGACACTTCCAGCGGCGTCAGCGGACAGATCCAGCCCATGCCGATCACCATCGCACCCCACGCCAGCGCCGGCAGGTGCCAGAACGCCATGCGCGGTTTCCACAGCGCCAGCAGGCCGCCGAACACCACGAACGCGACAAACAGGCCATGTATGACCAGCACGAGGTCGGCAAGGATGCGATAGGTCATCTTTGAAATGGGTAAATGGCGGGGCGCCGCAAACCGGCGGGAGGTGCATTAAAGCGTATGCCCGCACGTGGCGTGCGCGGCATTGGCAACAAGGCGAGACGGCTGATGACCGAATAGAATGCGGGCGTGTTCAATCCAAGATACTCCCGGAACCCACGCCATGCACGCTTCGATCACCGCCGCCATACAGGACGCCGAGGAACGGCTGCGCCAGGCCATGCTGTCCTCGGACATCGCCGCGCTGGAAGCGCTGCTGCATCCGGACCTGCTGTTCGTCAATCACATGGGCTGGACCGTCACGCGCGAGGATGACCTGGATGCGCACCGCGGCGGATTGCTGAAGATCCACGCGCTGGACCTGTCCGAACAGTGCATCCTGCCGCGCGCGGATTGCGCGGTGGTGTCGGTGCTGGCCCGCATCGCGGGCAGCTACAACGGCGTGCCGGCCAACGGCACGTTCCGGTTCATGCGAACCTGGGCGCCGGATTCGGGGGCGGGCGCTGCGGCGGGTGAGGGGGCAGGTGAGGCGGCCCGCGCGACGCCTGGTGCCACGGCAGGGGCGTGGCGCGTCATCGCGGCCAGTTCGGTGATGGTGGTCTGAAACCGCAGGGGCTATCAGACCTTCAGGTCGCGCAGCAGCTTGGTCAGTTCCGGCGCGGTCATCAGGGAGACGCCCTGCGCCTTGGCGTATTGCAAGGCGTTGTCGGACACGTCGCCCAGCGCGATGTAGATGGCTTCGCGGGCGCCGCGCTTTTCGCGCACGGCCTGCAGTTCGCGCAGCGGTTCCACGCCGTTTCTGGCGGCTTTCCAACGCTTGGCGCTGACGATGGCCACGTGGCCGTCCTTGCTCAGCGCGAAATCGGCGCCGGGCGCCTGCAGGCGCTCGACCTCACAGCCGTCGCGGCGGAAACCGGCTTCGACGGTCTTTGAAAAGTCTGCCCACGACATGGCGGCAACGGTTTCGGTCACCGCCTGCACGCGGGCGCCGGACGGCGCGCGCAGCTGCTTGTAGGCGGCCATGATCGAAATCACGGCAAACGGCACCGCAGCAAAGACGCCCATCGCGGCATACTCCAGCGGCAGCGCGGCAAAGCCGCCTGCGCTCAGCAGCACGGCCACGCCGGCGCTCATCCACCACGGCGAGCGCAGCAGCACGGCAAAGATGGAGTTCTGGGACATCTTGAATTTCATGGCAGCTCGCGGCGTGGTGGGATCAATAGGGAAGTCAGGCGCTGTCGCCGTGGTCGTCGTGGCCGCCGGCAAAGGCGCGGACCACGATGCGCACGCCGCCGCAGGTGACGATCTGACCATCGCGGATCTTGGCCGTCTTGCGCGTTTCGACTACGCCGCCGACGCTGACCTGGCCGTCGGCCACCAGCATCTTGCCGGCGCCGCCGCTGTCGACGACGCCGGTCGCTTTCAGCAGCTGATTGATTTCAATGTAGGGGCTGCCTTCGGCAAGCGTGAATTCGATGATGGACATGGAAGTGCTTCGGTAAATCGAGGTCAGGCGGGGCCGTTGCCGGGGGTGCGCGGATTGGCCGGGTTGGCCGGGTTGCCCGCAGCGGCGGGCTGGTCTGCGGACGGCGCGACGGACGGGGAGACGGCCGGGATGGCGGCCGGGGAAACGGACGAGCCGGCGGTTTGGCCCGCGGGCTGGGCGACCGGCGGCGTGACCGGCTGAGCCACGGACTTATCCGCGCCCGCGTCCGGGCTGGCCGTCGGCACGGGGCGGATGCCGCCGGTTTCTGCCCGCGCCATCCAGGCGATCAGCGACGAGCGCATGGCTTCCTCGACCGACATCTGGATGGGCTGCACCCATTCCTGCGGCACGAACACCGTATAGCCGCCAATCATGTAGCCCATCGGCAGGTAGACGGCGACACGATCGCCCTGGGTGAATCCCTCGGGCAGGCCGTCGGTGCCGCGGCGCGTCACCAGGCCCACCAGCTCAAGCTGCTGGCCCGGGATGCGCAGGACAACGACCTGCTGGGCGGTGTTCTTGGAACTGGGCGAGAAGTAATCCGCAAAGCTCTTGAGCGACGAATAGATGCTCTTGACCACCGGCAAGTTGGTGAAGGGCATCTCGACCAGGGTCAGGAACCGCTGCACGCGCTGCTTGGACACCAGGTAGCCGATGGCCAGAATGCCCAGGATGCCCAGCGCCAGGCCCATGCCCGGCACATAGAAGCCGCCGATGAAGGGGCGCAGGAACGTCAGCGCCACGCCTTCCGTCCAGGCCAGAAAGAGGTACAGCAGGTAGATCGTCAGCGCCAGCGGCAGGACGGTGATCAGGCCGCGGAAGAAGTATTTATAAAGACGGGTCATGGGCAAGAGCAAAAATTAGGGTCGGACGAGCGCATCGGCTCGCCGGGGAGGGCCGCAGCATAGCAGCCGCCGCAGGATTTATCGGTAACAAGGCGGACGCTTCTGGCCGGGGGCCCCAGGCCGGGCGCCCCTGGCCGGGCGCGGCGCATCCCTTCTTTTAGTGTGAACAGGCCCTAGCGGTCCACCGGCAGGAAGAGCGTCTCCTTGATCTCCTCCATCACGATGTAGCTGTGAGACTCGGCGGACGCGGGCAGCCGCTTCAGGATTTCGCCCAGAAGACGGCGGTATTCATTCATTTCAGACAGGCGCGCCTTGACCAGGTAGTCGAATTCGCCCGACACCAGGTGGCATTCCATGACCTCGGGCACGTACAGCAGTTCCTGCTTGACCTTGTCGAAGACGTCGCCCGACTTGGCCGACAGCTTGATCTCCAGGAAGACAAGCAGATTCTTGCCGAGCGCCGCCGGGTTGACGCGCGCATGGTAACCCGTGATGACGCCTTCGCGCTCCATGCGCTTGACGCGGTCGGAGCAGGGGGTGGCCGACAGGCTCACGCGCTCGGCCAATTCCGTGACCGAAATCCGGCCTTCGCGCTGCAGGATGTCGAGGATTTTGAGGTCAATTCGGTCGAGGTCGCGCATTTCACTAACGCCGGTCGAAAAACAAGGTTGGCCCGAGAAAAACCACTGCCCAAGGAAAATCTTCAGTGTTTTTCACTGCTGAAGGGGTCATAGACTACCGAAATTCCCAGACAAATCCAAATACCGGAAAGAATCATGCATGTGATCGTCCTCGGCAGCGGCGTCATCGGCACCACCACCGCCTATTACCTGGCCCGGCAGGGCGCCAAAGTGACCGTGCTGGACCGCCAGCCCGCCGCGGCGCAGGAGACCAGCTACGCCAATGCCGGACAGGTGTCGCCGGGCTATTCCACGCCCTGGGCCGCGCCCGGCATTCCGCTCAAGGCGATCAAATGGCTCTTCAAGAAACATGCGCCGCTGGCGATCCGCCTGGACTGCAGCCTGTTCCAGCTCAAATGGATGGCCGCCATGCTGGCCAACTGCTCGGCCGACCGCTATGCCGTCAACAAGGAACGCATGCTGCGCCTGTCCGAGTACAGCCGCGACTGCCTGCGTGAATTGCGCGCCGCCACCGGCATCCACTACGAAGAGCGCGCCCGCGGCACGCTCCAGTTGTTCCGCACCGAAGCCCAGATGGAAGCCGCGCGCCGCGACATCGCGGTGCTCGAAGAGGTGGGCGTTCCCTACGAATTGCTGGACCGCCACCGTCTCGTCACGGCCGAGCCCGCGCTCGCCAACTCCGCGCACAAGCTCACCGGCGGCCTGCGCCTGCCCAATGATGAAACCGGTGACTGCCAGCTTTTCACCCGCCGCCTGGCGGACATGGCGGCCGCACTGGGCGTTGAATTCCGTTTTGGCCAAAGCGTCACGGGCCTAAACACCGCCGGCGGCCAGATCACCGGCGTGCGCGTCGGCAACGAAGTCCTCACGGCCGACCGCTATGTGGCCGCCTTCGGCAGCTACACCCGCGGTTTTCTCGAGCCCCTCGGCCTGGACCTGCCGGTGTATCCGGTGAAGGGCTACTCCCTGACCATTCCCATGAAGGACGAGGCCGCCGCGCCGGTGTCGACGGTGCTGGACGAAACCTACAAGGTCGCCGTCACGCGCTTTGACCAGCGGATCCGCGTGGGCGGCATGGCCGAATTGTCCGGCTTCGACCTGCGCCTGAAGGACGCCCGCCGCAAGACGCTGGAGCTGGTGGTCAACGATCTGTTCCCCGGCAGCGGCCACGTGGCCCAGGCCGAGTTCTGGACCGGCCTGCGTCCCATGACGCCGGACAGCACGCCGGTCGTCGGCGCCACGCGCTACAACAACCTCTACCTGAATACCGGCCACGGCACGCTGGGCTGGACCATGGCTTGCGGTTCCGGCAAGCTGGTCGCGGATCTCGTCATGGGCCAGCGCCCCGCCATCAGCACCGACGGGCTCGGGTTGTCGCGCTACGATCGCAGCGCGGCGTCCCGCCAGCAACTGGTGCTGGACGGCAAGGGCGCTTGAGCAGGACTTAAGCTGCACCTCGAGGCGTGCTTGGGTTGCGTGATCCGCGCCTCGAATCGCGTCTGAACTGCGACTCACCGGCCTGCGCCTGATCTGGCGCTTGCACGGCCAGTAGGACGCACACCCGCCGGGCCGCTTCGATGCGGCCCGCGATGTTTTTGAGTGCGCTGAATTGCGCACGCTGTGCGCGAAACGGCTCGTTGCTTTATGCCAAAATCGCCGCATGACCCATTTCCTGCACACTGCCGACTGGCAGATCGGCCGCCAATACGGCCAGTTTGAAACCGACGATGCCGCCATGCTCGCCGAGGCCCGTTTCGAGGTCGTCGCGCGCATCGCCATGCTGGCCGCCGAGCGCCGCGTGGATGCCGTGCTGGTCGCCGGAGACGTCTTCGACACGCAGGCCGTGTCCGATCGCAGCATCCGCCGCCTCTTTGCCGCCATGGCCGGCTACACGGGGCCCTGGGTAATGATCGCCGGCAACCACGACGCGGCCCTTGCCGACAGCGTCTGGAGCCGCGCCATGCAACTGGGCTGCATCCCCGCCAACGTGCATGTGCCGCTTACGACAGGCGTGGTGGACCTGCCGGACGCCAACCTCGCTGTGCTTGCCGCGCCGCTTACGCAACGCCACACCTACGACGACGTCACCCAGGCTTTCGACACGCTCGAAATGCCACCCGGACGCATCCGCGTGGGCCTCGCCCATGGCAGCGTTGCCGGCCGCCTGCCCGACACGATCGACGCCACCAATCCCATTGCGCCCGACCGCGCGGATCGCGCCAGTCTTGACTATCTGGCGCTGGGCGATTGGCACGGCTGTCTGTCCATTGACACACGCACCTGGTATGCCGGCACGCCGGAACAGGACCGCTTTCGCGGCAACGAGCCCGGTTATGTCCTGGACGTGCGCATCGACGCGCCGGGCGCCGCGCCCGTGGTCGAACGCATTGCAACCGGCAAGTACCGCTGGTCCGCCTGGACCGAAACCCTTAGCCTGCCCACCGATGCCCAGGCGCTGGCCGAACGCATGGCGGCGTTGCGGTCAGACGACGTGCTGCGCCTGGACGTGCAGGGGCACGTCAACCTTGAAACCTGGGATGCGCTGCAAAAGGCCGTGGCCGAGGCCGCCGCGCAGGTGCGGGCCTTGCTGCCGGACTTGTCCGGCGTGCGCCTGGAACCCGACGAAGCTGACCTGGCCGAATTGCGCGCCAGCGGCTACGTGGGCGAGGTCGCCGCACAACTGCAGGCGTTGCAGGCGGACGAAGACCAGTCCGCCGTGGCCAGCGAGGCCTTGCGCCTGCTGCTGCGGTTCCAGCGCGAAACCGCCACGCCGGGAGCCGCCAAATGAAGATCTCCCGCATCGCCCTCGAAGAATTCCGCAAGTTCCGCCAGCCGCTATCGCTGGACGGACTGCAAGACGGCCTGAACCTCTTTGTCGGCCCCAACGAGGCCGGCAAAAGCACGGTCGCGGCCGCCATCCGAGCCGCCTTCCTTGAACGCTACAGCACCAGCAAGGTCGCCGACCTGGCGCCGCGCGGCGAATCCGGCGCGCGCCCCAGCGTTGAAGTGGCCTTCACGCACGCGGATCACGCCTACGTCCTGAAAAAGCAGTTCCTGTCCAAGGCCCGCTGCGAGCTCGTGGTGGACGACGGCGCGCAGCGGCTGGACGGCGAAGAAGCCGAAAACGCGCTGGCCGGTTTGCTGGGCTTTGAAATGCCCGGGCGCGGCCAAAGCAAACCTGACCTGGCTGGCGTACCGGGCCTGCTATGGATCCGCCAGGGCGACGGCCAGAACCTGCACGAAGCCGCCGGCTTTGCGGGCTCGCATCTGCGCGATGCGCTGACGCAGCTCTCCGGCGAGCTGGCCTCCGGAGACGGCGACCGGCTGTTCGATCGCGTGTCGGCCGAGCGCGCCGCGCTGCTGGACGCCCGCAACGGCCGTCCCAAGGGCAGCTACAAAGACGCCGAAGACGCGCTCGCGCGCGCCTTGTCCGAACGCGACGAATGCGGGCAGGCCATGGCCCAGCTCAATGCCGACGTCGATCGCCTGGCCGAACTGCGGCGCGAACATGAACGCGCCCAGGCCGCGCAACCCTGGAAGGATTTCGAGGCCAAGGCTGTCCAGGCCCGCGCGCGCCTTGCCGCACTGGCCAAGGAGCGTGAAGCCTTCGACGGACTGCAACGCGAACAGGCGCAGGCCGCCCAGACCCTTGCACTGCTGCAGGATCAGGTCCGCCGCGATCAACAGGACGAAGCCGATTACCAGGCGCTGCTTCGGGATGCGCGCGCGGCGCACGCCCATGTGCAGGCGATGCAGGAACCGCTGGCGCGCGCGTTGCAGCAGCGGCAATCGCATGCCGCCGCAGTCGAGGCCGCGCGCCGGCGCGTGACGCGGCTTCAGGCGCTGGCGGACCGCCGCGACCTGGACCGGCAGCTTGCGCAGCTCACCCCCGAAATCGAACGCCTGGACGGCGCCCTGGTCGCAGCCACCCACCTGATCCAGCAAGGTTCGGCGTTGCGCACAGAAGCCGTCCAACTCGAAATATCCGATGCTGAAATCGAGGCGCTGCGCAAGGCCGGCCGCGAACTTGGAAATCTGCAGTTGCAACAACAGGCGGTCGCGACGCGCTTGCGGTATCGGCTCGATGCCGGCGCGCAGGCGCTGCTGGACGGCAAGGCCGTCAGCGGCGCGGGCGAAGTCCTGCTTACGGCCGCAGCCGAACTCGATCTGCCCGGTGTGGGGCGCCTGCAAATCGAGCCGGGCGGACAAGACCTGCCGGCCTTGCAGCGCGAACTGGCGCGCGCGGAGTCGGCAAGCGCCGCGTTGCTCAAGCGGGCGGGCGTCGACACCCTGGCCGATGCCGAACAGCGTCACGCGCGCTACAACGCGCTGCAGCGCGAACTCGAAGGCATGCGCAAGACGCTGAGCATTCATGCGCCCCGCGGCGTGGATGCGCTGCGCACCCAGCGCGACGAGGCACTGGCGCGGCTGGCGCAGTTGCAGGGAAGGCTGTCCAAGCTGCCGCCTGTGCAGGAAACCGAAGACGGCATTCGGGTTGCTGACGCAGATGCCCACACAAGCGATGACGATCTGCCCGACGCCGTGCAGGCCCTGCGCGAGGCCGAAGCCGTTGCGGCGCAGGCGGAAAAGGCAGTCGCCGATGCGCAGCGCGCGCTGGACGCCGATACGGCCCGTGCGCAGTTGCTGGAAGGGCAGGCTGCCGCCCGGGGCGCAGAACTGCAATCCGACGAACGCACGGCGCAACGCCACGCCCGCGCCGGCCGCCTCGCCGAAGTGCGCAGCGCCCACGACCAGCTCGAGCTGCGCGTACGCGAGGCCCGGGCCTCGCTGGCTGAACATCGGCCCGAACTCGCGGAGCAGGACGTGCAGCGGTTTGAAAAATCCGCCGCCATCGAACGCGACGCCCAGCACAAGCGGCACGGCGACATCCTGCAATTGCAGGGCAAGCTGGACCAGGCCGGTGCGCAAGGCCTGGGCGAACGCCTGTCCGAAGCGCAGGCAGCCTGCGAGCGTCTGCAACGACGCCGCGACGAATTCGCACGGCGCGCCGCCGCGCTGGACCTGCTGCAAAAGCTCTTGGCCGACAAACGCGCCGCCGCCACGCAACGCCTGCAAGCGCCGCTCGCCCGCCGCCTCAACCACTATCTGGCGCTGCTCTTTCCCGACGCGGCGCTGCGCCTGGACGATGCGCTGCTGCCCACGGCGCTGCGCCGGGGCGACGGCGAAGACGCGCTGGACGCCCTCAGCTTCGGTACGCGGGAACAGCTCGGCATCCTGGCGCGGTTCGCCTACGCCGATCTGCTGCGCGAGGCCGGCCGGCCCACCTTGCTGCTGCTGGACGACGCGCTGGTCCACACCGACGACGCCCGGCGCGACTTCATGAAGCGCGCGCTGTTCGACGCCGCGACCCGCCATCAGATCCTGATGTTTACGTGCCACGGCGAGGCATGGCGCGACATGGGGGTGGAGCAGCGCAGGATTGGTTAGCGCACCGGCCCGGTTCCGGCGCCTCGGTGCCGGGAAGCAGCGCGGCCACAACCGCCGATGCTTGACGCTGCGGCCCGGCGCCGGTAGTCTGTGCGGATGCCTGCTTACACGCCTTTCGCCATGCTTGCCCGCGCCGTCCGCGCGGGTCTCGCGTGCGCGCGTGTATCGGCGTCCTTCTCCGCCGGCGCTCCGCCGGCTGTGTCTCCTGTCAAGAACGCGGCGCCGCCGCCCGCATCGCCGCCCCGCGGCGTCGTGTCGGGCGCGCATCCGCCTGTGTCAGCCGTCCTAGGCTGACCCGCCGCATCTCCGTCTCCCGCCTGAACCCCAGCGCCGCGCCGCGAACAGCATGACGCCTTGGCGTCGCCTGCCGCGCTGGCGCACGGGTGCGTTTTCGCGCCCCGGGCGGGAGTCTGTACCTCATTCAGACAGGTGATACCTCATGTCCATCATCCGACACGCGTGGACTGCCCACGCGTCCACCACCTTGTTCGTGCTGCTGTGGAGCGGCGGCGCGATCTTTGCCAAGTGGGGGCTGTCGCATGCCTCCGCCTTCGGCTTTCTCTTGTTCCGCTTCCTGCTTGCGCTGGCGGTGCTGCTGCTGATCTGCGCGAGGCGGGGACGTTGGTTGCCGCAGACCGGCACCCGCATGCAGGTCGCGGCCACGGGTGCGCTGCTGATCGGCAGCTATTCCATCTGCTATCTGCTCGCGCTGGACCACGGCGTGACGCCTGGCGTGCTGGCGACGTTGCTCGGCGCGCAGCCCATCCTGACGCTGGCGCTGACGGAGCGCCGCTTTGCGCCGGCGCGTCTGGCGGGACTCTTCCTGGCGCTCGCCGGGCTGGTGCTGGTCGTCTATCAGAGCATCGCGCTGACGCGCTTGTCCGTCGCGGGCATCGCGTACGCCTGCGCGGCGCTGGCCAGCATGACGGGAGGCGCCTTGCTGCAAAAGCGCGTCCAGCAACCGCCGATGGACGTGATGCCGTTGCAGTACGCGATCAGTCTGGTGCTCTGCCTGCTGTTCGCACCATTCCAGCCGCTACACGCCGACTGGAGCGTCGGCTTCATCGTGCCGTTGGTCTGGATGGGCCTCGCGATTTCAGTCGGCGCCACGCTGCTGTTCTACCGCATGATCCAGTCGGGCAACCTCGTCAACGTGACCAGCCTGTTCTATCTGGTGCCGGTGGGCACGGCGGCGCTGGACTACCTGATTCTGGGCAATCGCTTGCCGGCGCTCAGCCTGGCTGGCATGGCCGCGATCCTGACAGGGTTGATGCTGGTGTTACGCCATCCCGCGACGCCCCGACATCCATCCACCCGTTCCACGGCTGGTCGGGGGGCGTGGAGCCGGCGCTCGTCGCGCCGTCCGGTCCCGCCCAATGCCCGCTGACCAACTGTGCCGGGCGGGATTGGGCGACCACCCGCGCACACAGATCCCACGCGTCCAGCCGCACGCTCAATCCGGCGTAGACGCCGTGTCCCGCGCCCGCCTCGATGACGCCGGCCGCCTGCGCGCCTTCGCCCGCGCGGATGGCGCCCTCGGCGCGGATGTCCTCGCCGGCGATCAAGCCCCACCCGCAGGCGAGGTGTTCGCCCGACTGAATGGACCCGCCCGCCTGAATACCGCAACCGGCATTGATTTCCTGCTCCGCGGTCACGCCGCCGCCTGCCTTGATGCCTTGACCGCACTTGATGGCGCCTTGCGTGTTGATGTCCTGGCCGGCATGCAGGTGGCCGGTCACGGCCAGGTCCTGTCCGGCGCAGATGTCCCACTTGGCGCGCACATTGCCGCCGCAATCCAGGCGCGTCCCAATCTCGATCCCCCAGTCGGCCGCCACGTCGCCGCCGGCGCGCAGGTTGCCGCCGCTGGCAATGTTGCCGCCGGCGGTGATGTTTTCACCCGCCACGATCGACTCGCCAGCGCGAATGCCGCCGCCCGTGATAAGGCTGCGTCCCGCGCGCACCACCGTGTCCACATTGATCCCCATGAGGACTTCAAGCGTCCCGGCAAACACGATGGCGGTGGCATCCAGCGTATCCAGCCGCAACACGGCGTCGGTCGGGCCAAACTGATCCAGCAGCCAGCAGGCGTCGCCGACGCGGCCGTCGGCGACCAGGGCATCGAGCACGGCCTGATAGTCCCCCTGTCCGTTGTGGTCGCGCAGGAACCATTTGTAGCCGCCCGCGCAGGGGTTCTTGGCTTTGACGAATTTCTTGGTGAGTTGCATGGCGCTGAATCGAAAAGGTGCGGTGCGTGGCCGCCGTGCAAGCCGGAAAGGGCGTGCGAGCGGCGAAATGGGGACGAGCGCCCGCCACGCGGCAGTGCGCCCGCCGGCCGGTTTCAGGCTGCAGGACGCGCGGATGTGCGCAGGCAGCCGGCAACGGGCCGGAGCAAAAATCAGAATGGGGAGAGGCGGGCGATTAGCCGGGCTTGGACCGCGCGTAAGCGGAACGCGCGGCGACCTCCTGCGAACTCAACAGCGTTGAGCGCAGGGCGCAGAGAGCGCAGGTGACGCAGGGAAGGGAAGATATATCGGATTGCACGGGGCAGATGCTACCACCGGCGCAATTGCCGTCAAGCGGGGACGAATGCAAAGCGGGGCGCCAACCGCAAACCGCCGGCCCGCGCCCCGCTCGTCAGGTTGCGATCAGTTCGTCAGGACGATGTTGCGGTCCTTGGCGATGCGCTGGCGCAGTTCAAGTTCGCGCTTGATCTGTGCGGCGTACTCGGCCGGCGTGTTGCCGTCCACGATCGATCCGCCGTCGGCCAGACGCTGGGCGATCTTCGGATCCTTCAAGGCCTTGACCGCCGCCGCGTGCACGCGGTCGACCACGGCTTGCGGCGTGCCGGCGGGAGCCACCAGGCCGTACCAGGCCATATTGTCCATGTCGGGCAGGCCACCCTCGGCGAACGTCGGCACGTCCGGCAGGGCGGGCAGGCGCTTGGGCGCCGCCACGGCCAGCGCGCGCAGCTTGCCCGCCTGGATGTGCGGCATGGAGGAGGGCAGGTTGTCGAACTGGACGTTCACCTGGCCGGCGATCACGTCGTTCAGCGCCGGACCCGATCCGCGGTAAGGAACGTGAACCATGTCGGTCTTGGTCAGCGACTTGAACAGCTCGCCGTCCAGGTGGCTGATGCCGCCCGCGCCCGACGAGGCATAGCTGTACTTGCCGGGGTTGTTCTTGAGCAGGGTGATGAATTCGGCCAGGGTCTTGGCGGGCACGCTCGGGTTGACCGTCATGACGTTGGGCACGTTCACCATGTTGGTGATGGGCGTGAAGTCCTTGAGCGGGTTGTACGGGTTCTTGGGGTTCGTGGCCGGATTGGTGGCCATGGTGCTGACCGTGGCCACGCCCAGCGTGTAACCGTCGTTGGCAGAGCGCACCAGGGCGTCGGCGCCGATGGACCCGCCGCCGCCGGCGCGGTTTTCCACGACCACGGGCTGGCCGAGTTCACGGCCCAGGCCCTCGGCCACGACGCGCGCCACGATATCGGTGGTGCCGCCGGCTGCAAACGGGACGATCAGGCGGATGGGTTTATTGGGGTAGGGATCTGCGGCCTGGGCAGCGGAGGTCAGGCAGGCGCCAGCGATGGCGGCGGCCAGGACGGCCTTGGCATGTGACAACACGTTCAAGAGTCTTCTCCATATTGTTGTTCCGAGCCGGCCATCTTGCCGGGCCAGCTTCGGTGAGGCGCGCATTGCCGGGGTGTCGCAAGCCAACGCCTCGTGGCCGCATTCCACACAGGTATGTCCCCATGGTCAACTCGGGATTGTCCCTGTCATGAGAAATCGCAAAATTTCTAACGTGTTCCTAAAAAGCGCGGAGATGACAGAAGTTACAGGAAAAAGTCAGTCTGACAGGCAGTTGAACACAAATTGAGAAGCTTTCGGTGCGCAATCGCTGCGCAGTCATCTTGCTGTCATTAGCTGGGTACGTACATAAATCCCTGCATAACTTACAAGAATCTGATATTTTTCGGCTGAGATTCTTGCCCGGTCTTGCAAGAAAGCTATTGCGTTTGTTTCTGTCTGCGCCGTTCAATTGGCGTTGGTTGATGACCCCTCGGGGCAACGTGTAGTGCAGCGACGCACCGGGCCAAGGGTTCCGTCCGTTTTTCAATCCCCGGTCTGTTTCGTCTCTCGCTGCCCCGCGCTGGCGGGAGGGGGCCCGGACATTTTCGGAACGCCATGTCGCTGATCCTGATCCTCGCTCTGCCGTTCGCCGGCAGCCTGTGCGCCGCGCTGCTGCCTTCCAACGCCCGCAACGCCGAGGCGTGGTTGGCTGGCCTCATCGCCCTCGCGTGCGTGGTTCTGATCGCGACGCTCTATCCGGACGTCGCCAACGGCGGCGTCATACGGGCCGACATGCCTTGGGCGCCCGCCCTGGGTCTGCAATTCACCCTGCGCATGGACGGCTACGCGTGGCTCTTTGCGCTGATCGTCTCCGGCATGGGCGCGCTGGTCGTGTTGTACGCGCGCTATTACATGTCGCCGGAAGACCCGGTCCCACGCTTCTTTTCCTTCTTCCAGGCCTTCATGGGCGCCATGCTCGGCGTGGTGCTCTCGGGCAACCTGATCCAGCTGGTTCTGTTCTGGGAAATGACCAGCCTGGCGTCGTTCATGCTGATCGCCTACTGGCACCACCGCCTGGACGCGCGCCGGGGCGCGCGCATGGCGCTGACGGTCACCGGGGCGGGCGGTCTCTGTCTGCTGGCCGGCGTGCTGATCCTGGGTCATATCGTCGGCAGCTACGACATGGACCGCGTCCTGGCGTCGGGCGACCTGGTCCGCGCCGACCCCTGGTATCCAGCCGTCCTGGTGCTGGTGGCGCTGGGCGCGCTGACCAAGAGCGCGCAATTCCCGTTCCATTTCTGGCTGCCCAACGCCATGGCCGCGCCCACGCCGGTGTCCGCCTATCTGCACTCGGCCACGATGGTCAAGGCAGGGGTTTTCCTGCTGGCGCGCTTCTGGCCCGTGCTGTCTGGCACCGACGAGTGGTTCTGGATCATCGGCGGGCTGGGTCTCATCACCCTGGTGCTGGGCGCCTACGCGGCCATCTTCCAGCAGGACATGAAGGGCGTGCTGGCGTATTCCACGATCAGCCACCTGGGCCTCATCACGCTGCTGCTGGGTCTGAACAGCACGCTGGCGCTGGTGGCCGCCATCTTCCACATGATCAACCACGCCACGTTCAAGGCGTCGCTCTTCATGGCGGCGGGTGTGGTCGACCACGAAACCGGTACGCGCGACCTGGGCCGGCTGTCCGGGCTGTATAAGGCAATGCCCATCACGGCCACATTGGCGATGGTGGCCGCGGCTTCGATGGCGGGCGTGCCGCTGCTGAACGGTTTCCTGTCCAAGGAAATGTTCTTTGCGGAAACCACCTTCGTCAGTGCCGACCGCTACGTCCAGCTTGGCCTGCCGCTGCTCGCCACGATCGCCGGCGCATTCAGCGTCGCCTATTCGCTGCGTTTCATCCTGCAGGTGTTCTTCGGTCCCCCGGCCACCGACCTGCCGCGCGAGCCCCACGAGCCGCCGCGCTGGATGCTGTTGCCCAGCGCATTGCTGGTCATGATGTGCCTGTTGGTGGGCATCGTTCCCAGCCTGACGGTCGGCCCGTTCCTGGCCACTGCGGCGCAGAGCATCCTGGGCGAGAACATGCCCGACTACAGCCTGGCCGTCTGGCACGGTTTCAATCTTCCGCTGGCGATGAGCCTGGTCGCCACTACCGCAGGCGTGCTGCTGTACCTGGCCCTGCGCGCGCATCAGCGCGCCAATCCGGGCCGGGTGCCGTTCATCTACCGCCTTGACGGCCGCCGCACCTTCGAAGCGCTGCTCGATGGCTCCAGCGTCGCCGCCGCATGGCTGCTGCGCTGGGTGTCGTCCACGCGCCTGCAGGTCCAGATGGTGCTGATCCTGGTGGGCACGCTGTTCGTCGCGTGGCTGCCGCTGCGCGCCGGCGGCTGGCTGGACGGCGCCGTGCGCCTGACGCCGGTCGATCCGGTTTTCGCCTTGCTGTGGATCGTGGGCGGCACCTGCGCCCTGGCCGCCGCGTTCCAGGCCAAGTACCACCGCCTGGCCTCCCTGGCGCTGGCGGGCGGGGCAGGGCTGATCACCTGCCTGACCTTCGTCTGGTTCTCCGCGCCCGATCTGGCGCTGACGCAGCTGTCTGTCGAGGTCGTGACGCTGGTGCTGTTGTTGCTGGGCCTGCGCTGGCTGCCGCGCCGCATCGTGCAGGACGACGAGGAAAGCCTGAAAGCCACGCTGCAGGCACGCGGCCGCCGCCTGCGCGATCTGCTGCTGGCAGTCGCCGCCGGCACAGGCATGTCCGCGCTGGCCTATTCGGTGCTGGCGCGGCCGCAGACCAATCCCATTTCGTCCTATTTCGTGGATCGGGCGCTGCCTGACGGCGGCGGCACCAACGTCGTCAACGTGATCCTCGTGGACTTCCGCGGCTTCGATACGTTCGGCGAAATCACGGTGCTTGGCATCGTGGCGCTGACCGTCTACGCGCTGTTGCGCCGCTTCCGTCCAGCCGCCGAGAGCGCGGACATTCCGCGCCAGCAGATGGATCAGGACGGCGGCATCCCGGACGCGCCCGACATCAAGTCTCCGGTGCCCGCAGGCTCGATGATGGTGCCCGCGGTGCTGGTGCGCCTTCTGCTGCCGATCGCCGCGCTGATCTCCGTGTATTTCCTCTTGCGCGGCCACAACCAGCCCGGCGGCGGTTTCGTGGGCGGCCTCATCTTCGCCACCTCCGTCATCCTGCAATACATGGTGGGCGGGGTGTATTGGGTCGAATCCCGCAGCCGCCTGAATCCCCAGAACTGGATCGGCATCGGGCTGCTGTCCGCCGGCATTGCCGCCGTGAGCGCATGGCTGGCCTACAAGCCGTTCCTTGCCGCGCTGGCCTGGGACGTCGCGCTGCCGCTGATTGGTCACGTCCACGTGTCCAGCGTGCTGCTTTTTGATCTGGGCGTCTACATGCTGGTCGTCGGATCCACCGTGCTGGTGCTGGTGGCGCTTGCCCACCAATCGCTGCGCGCGCAACGCAAGGCCGCCGCCGAGCTCCAGGCGGCCGCCGTTCAAACAGGAGAAGCCTGATGGAATTGATATACGCTGCCGCAATCGGCGTGCTGGCGGGCTCGGGCGTGTGGCTGCTGCTGCGGCCCCGGACGTTCCAGTTCATCATGGGCCTGTCGCTGGTCTCCTACGCGGTGAACCTCTTCATCTTCGGCATGGGCCGGCTCACGTCCGGCAGGCCGCCGGTGGTGGATCCGTCCATGGCGCATGATCCTTCCTGGTATGCGGATCCGCTGCCGCAGGCGCTGGTGCTGACCGCCATCGTCATCGGCTTTGCCACCACCGCGCTGTTCCTGGTTGTGCTGCTCGCCTCGCGGGGCCTCACGGGTACCGACCACGTTGATGGACGGGAGTCCCAATCTTGAGTTTCTGGCTTCAACACCTTCCTGTCCTGCCCATCATCATTCCGCTGGTCGCGGGCGCAGCGATGCTGCTGTTCGCCGACACCAGCCGCTACGCGCGCGGCGGGGTCGCGCTTCTGTCGACGCTTGCCCAGTTGGCGGCCGCGATCGCCTTGCTGGTCGTGGCCGGCGGGGGCGTGCCCGGCGTCTGGGAAAACGGGGTAGGGGCCTACCTGGTGGGCGACTGGCCCGCGCCGTTCGGCATCGTACTGGTCGTCGACCGCCTGGCCGCCGTCATGCTGACGCTGACGGCCGTACTCGGTCTGGCCACGCTGGTCTACGCGCTGGCCCGCTGGGACCGCGCCGGCGTGCATTTCCATTCGCTGTTCCAGTTCCTGCTGATGGGCCTGAATGGCGCCTTCCTGACCGGCGACCTGTTCAACCTGTTCGTGTTCTTCGAAGTGCTGCTGGCGGCGTCCTACGGCCTGCTGCTGCACGGGTCCGGCGTGGCGCGCGTTAGCGCGGGCCTTCAGTACATCGCCGTGAACCTGGTGGCCTCGTTCCTGCTGCTGATCAGCATTGCGCTGATCTACGGCGTGACGGGCACGCTCAACATGGCGGACCTGGCCCTGCGCGCAGGCAATCTGGCGGGCGCCGAACGCATGCTGTTCGAGGCTGGCGCCGCCATCCTCGGCGTGGCGTTCCTGGTCAAGGCAGGGGCCTGGCCGCTCAACTTCTGGCTGGTCAAAGGGTATGGTTCGGCCGGTGCACCGATCGCGGCCATGTTTTCCATCATGACCAAGGTCGGCATCTACGCGCTGTTGCGCATCGGCTCGCTGCTGCTGCCGACCGGCGCGCCCGCCGCCTTCAGCCTGGACTGGATGTTTGCCGCCGGACTGGCCACGCTGCTGTTTGGCGCCCTGGGCCTGTTGGCGACCCAGCAGCTGGAGAAAATGGTCGGCTACTGCGTCATCGTGTCGGCCGGCACGTTGCTGACCGCGTTGGGCATGCCGGGCGTGACGCTCACGGGTCCCGCGCTCTTCTACCTGATCAGCTCGGTGCTGACCACGGGCGCGTTCTTCCTGCTGGCCGAACTGATCGAACGCACCCGCAGCTTCGGCGCGAACGTGCTGGCGGTCACGCTCGATGCCTTCGACCTGGACGATCCAACCTCTGTGAACCGCTCCGACGACGTCGTCGGCGTGGCGATTCCCGCGGCAATGGCGTTCCTGGGCCTGGCCTTCATTTCCTGCGCGTTGCTGGTGACCGGCCTGCCGCCGCTGTCCGGCTTCGTCGCCAAGTTCTCGCTGTTGTCGGCAGCGGTATCGGCCGCCACCGAGTCGGCGCCGCCGATGGACGCCTGGCTGCTCGTGGCCGCCGTGCTGGTGTCGGGCCTGGCGGGCCTGATCGGCCTGGGCCGCACCGGCATCCGTATCTTCTGGGCCAGCGACGACCGCAGCACGCCGCGCCTGCGCGTAATCGAGGCAGGCCCGGTCGCCGTGCTGGTGCTGCTGTGCGTGGGCCTGGCCGCCGGCGCGGGTCCCGTGTCGGCCTACCTGGACGACGCCGCCCGTTCGCTCGACCAGCCCGCGTCGTATATCGACGCCGTCATGTCCGCGCAGACCGTGCGCGGCGTCAAGGGAGGAAGCTGATGCGCCGCCTTTACTTCCTGATCCTGCCCACGCTGCTGTTTGCACTGTGGCTGCTCCTCAATGAAAGCGTGTCGCCGGGGCAGATCGCCCTGGGCATCGCGCTGGCGCTGTGGTTCACGTGGGCCGCCTCGCGCCTGCGCCCGCTGCATGCACGGCCGCGCCACCTGTGGAAGGTGATCCCGCTTTTCCTACACGTGACGTGGGACATCATCAAGTCCAATATCGCGGTCGCGCGGCTGATCCTCAATCCGCGCCGCAATGAGTTCTCGCCGGGATTCATCCTGATCCCGCTCACCATGCGCGACCCGCATGGTCTGGCGATGCTGGCCTGCATCGTCACCTACACGCCCGGCACGGTCTGGGTGAGCCTGACTGAAGACCACGCGCTGAAACTGCATGTGCTCGATCTGCAAAACGAAGACGAGTGGATCGAACTGGTGCAGCAGCGCTACGAGCGCCCGTTGATGGAGATGTTCGAATGAATTCCGTACTGTATTGGGCGGCATCCTTTGCCTTGCTCTGCTTTGCGCTGGGCATGGTGTTCGCCACCATCCGCCTCTTGCGCGGCCCCACCGCCCAGGACCGCGTCCTGGCCCTGGATACGCTGTACATCAACGGCATGCTGACGATGCTGGTGTTCGGTATCCGGTCCGGCACGTCGGTGTACTTCGACATCGCGCTGCTGATCGCGCTGTTCGGCTTTGTGGGCTCTACCGCCATGGCGCGCTTTCTGTTGCGCGGTGAGGTCATCGAGCCATGATGGAAGTCGATATCCCCCTGTGGGCCGGCATTCCCGCCACCATTCTGCTGGTGCTGGGCGGACTGCTGGCCGTCACCGGCTCGGCCGGGCTGCTGCGTTTCCGCACCTTCCAGTCGCGCATCCATGCCCCCACGCTGGGCAACACGATGGGCTGCGCCTGCGTGCTGGCGTCTTCCATCCTGGTGTTCTCGGCGCTGTCTGCGCGCCCGGTGTTTCACGAGGTCATCATCACGCTGCTGCTGATTGTGTCGTCGCCTGTCACGGCCATGTTGCTGATGCGCGCAGCTACGTACCGCAACCGCCTCACCAAGGCGGAGGCGGACAAAGACGCGCGCTGATTTCGGGCCGTCCCTGTTTGCTGACGTTGAAACGTAACCTTACGAATTCACGTCGCTAGTTATGTCCCCCATCGCGCGGTCATGGGATAGTGAGCTCAGTTGGCGGCGCGGTTGATACCGCGCCGTCCGGGTTCAATCTCTTCATAAGGAGCTGACCATGAATACTGTTCCCATGCCTTCGAAGCGCCTTGCTGCCATTCTCTGCACCGCCGGCCTGATGCTCGCCGCTGGCGCGGTTCAAGCGCAATCTTCCGGCGCCTCGGCGCAGTCCAGCTATCAGCAGGACGTCGCCGCCTGCAAAAGCGGCAGGACCGGGCAAGCGCTGGATGCCTGCCTGCGCGAAGCCGGCGCGGCGCGCCAGGAGCGCAGCCGCCAGAATCTCCGCGAAGAAAGCCCCGAACAACTGCAGCAGAACATGGTGGCGCGCTGCAACCGTCTGCCCGAAACCCAGCGCCAGAATTGCGTCACGCAAATGACCGCGCCGGGTAACGTGCGCGGCAGCGTGCAGGGCGGCGGCGTGCTGCGCGAGACCGTGATCCAGGTGCCCGCCGGCACGGCCCCGGGCATGGCCCCCGCGCCGGGCATGGCTCCCGCCCCAGGCATGGCGCCCGCTCCCGGCACGGGAACGATGACCGCGCCGATCCGCCAGTAAGGCGTTGCTCCGAACCAGGGCGCATGATTTAAAGCGCATGAAGCGAAGGTGAAGCAGGGCGCTGCGTGATGCACCGCGCTGCTTCCAAGGCGCAGCCGCTGCCGCATTCAGGCAAAATGGCGGCTGTCGCCATTTTTCACGCATATTCATGTCCGACGTCATCGCCCTGATTTTCGATTTCGACGACACGCTGGCCTCGGACAGCACGTCCGGTTTCCTGGACAGCATCGGCGTGGACACGGCCTCGTTCTGGAAGGAAGAGGTCGATCCCCTGCTGTTTCAGCAGGACTGGGATCCCGTGCCGGCCTATCTCTATAAGATGATCGAACTGTCCCGGCAGGGACGGCACGGCCTCATCACGCAGCAGCGCCTGAAAGATTGGGGCGCGCGCCTGGATCTGCACGATGGCGTGGCCACGCTGTTCCAGCGTCTGCGCGCCGCGGTCCGGGCCGAGCACCCGCAGGTGCAGCTCGAGTTCTATCTCATCTCCAGCGGCATCGGCGACGTGGTGCGCTCAACGCCCATCGCGCATGAATTCACCGAAATCTGGGCGTCCGAATTCGTCTATGGTGAGGACGGCGGCATCGCGTTTCCGCGGCGCGTCGTCAGCTTTACCGACAAGACTCGCTACCTGTTCCACATCCAGAAGGGCATCATCGGCCGCGAATTCCGCAACAAGCCGTTCGAGGTCAACCGCAAGGTTCCCGAGGACCGGCTGCGCATCCCGTTCGACCAGATGGTCTTCGTGGGCGACGGGTACACCGACATCCCGTGCTTTTCCCTGATCCGCCGCGCCGGCGGCTTTGCCTTCGGCGTCTGGGATCCCAAGCACCGCGACAAGCGCAGCCGCGCCTGGGGCTTCATCGAAGAAGGGCGCGTGTCCAACCTGAACCAGGCCCGCTACGACGAAGAAGCTGAGTTGTATCAATGGCTCGAAGAAGCAGTCACCAGCCTGGCGGGCCGCATCGCGCTGAAATCGCGGGTGTACCGTGGCTGAGCTGGCCCCGATGGACGCGGTGCCGCGCTGGACCGAGCAGGACGCGCGTTTCATGACCCTGGCCCTGGAACAGGCCCAGGCCGCCTACGACATCGGCGAGGTGCCGGTGGGCGCGCTGGTCGTGTCCGCCCAGGGCGACATCCTGGGGCGGGGCTACAACCGCACCATCATCGACCACGATCCCACGGCGCACGCCGAAATCGTCGCCCTGCGCGGCGCCGCGCGCCAGCTTGAGAACTACCGGCTGCCCGGCATCACCGTCTACGTCACGCTGGAACCGTGCGTGATGTGCATCGGCGCCATGCTGCATGCGCGCCTTGCGCGCGTGGTGTTCGGCGCGTACGACCCCAAGACCGGGGCCTGCGGCAGCGTGCTGGACGTCGGGTCCGTGCCCAAGCTCAACCATCACACTTCAGTCACCGGCGGCGTGCTGGCCGAACCCTGCGGCGACCTGCTGCGCCGGTTCTTCCGCGAACGCCGCGCCAAGGAATCCATCGCATGAGTACCCCCAAAGCCGCCAAGTCCGCTGCCAAGCCCGCCGCCAAGGCGCGCCGCGCCAAGGCCGCAGCCACCCCGGCGCTCGATCACCCGCACGATCACGGCCCGGACTGCGGCGACGCCTGCGGTCACGACCACGATCATGGCCACGACCACGCGCACCATCACGGTCCCCAGCCGGACGCCCGCGGCATCTACCTGATTTCCCCGTCGTCCGCCGTGCGCGACCCCGCCACCGTGACGCTGGCGCTTGAACGGCTGGCGCAACAGGGCTTCAAGACCGCGCTGGACCGCACGGCGCTGGCCGAGCATCAACGGTTTGCCGGCACGGACGCCCAGCGCCTCGCCAGCCTGACCCGCGCCACGAAGCAGAAGCTGCCGATCGTCATGGTGACGCGCGGCGGCTACGGGCTGGGCCGGTTGCTGCACGCCATCGACTGGAAGGCCATGGCCGACAGCGGCAAGCGCTTTGTCGGCATGAGCGATTTCACGGCGTTCAATCTGGCGCTGCTGGCGCAGACCGGCGCGGTCAGCTACACGGGCGCCACCGCGGTCCAGGATTTCGGCGGCAAAAAGGTCGATGACCTGACCGAAGCGCTGTTCGGCGAAGTGATGCGCGGCGAGCTGGAGATCCTCAGCTTCGAAACCCAGGACGCCGACCCGGTCGACGCGCGCGGCATCCTGTGGGGCGGCAACCTTGCGATGCTGACCTCGCTGCTGGGCACGCCGTACATGCCGAAGATTCGCGGCGGCATCCTGTTCCTGGAAGACGTGGCCGAGCATCCGTACCGCGTCGAGCGCATGCTGATCCAGCTCTGGCAGGCTGGCATCCTGGCGCGCCAGAAGGCCATCGTCCTGGGCCGTTTCACCGAATACAAGCTGGCGCCGCACGACAAGGGGTACGATCTGCACGAGGTCGTGGCCTGGCTGCGCAAGACGGTCAAGGTGCCGGTCATTACCGGTCTGCCGTACGGCCATGTCGCCACCAAAGCCACCTTGCCCATCGGTCAGAAGGTCGGCATCGCCACCGAAAAGGGCCTCGCGCATCTGGTGCTGGACGAGCATCGCCACTGATCCCCGGTCTGGCGGTGCGGCGGTCCGGCGGTGCGGCGCTCCGGCGCTCCGGGGGCGGGCGCTCCGGCGCTCCAGCAACGCCGCTCTAGCCAATATAAATAAGGGCCGTAGCCCGTTTGCTACACTAGCAGGTTTTCCCGCATGCGCTTTCGGGCGCCTTCAAACGTACATACACCGTGATATCCACCGCCAATCTCACCATCCAGTTCGGTCCCAAGCCCCTTTTCGAGAACGTCAGCGTCAAGTTCGGGGAAGGCAACCGGTACGGGCTGATCGGGGCCAATGGGTCCGGCAAGTCTACGTTCATGAAGATCATCGGCGGCGACCTGGAACCCTCCGGCGGCAACGTCGCGCTTGAACCCGGCGTGCGCCTGGGCAAGCTGCGCCAGGACCAGTTCGCGTTTGAAGACGTGCGCGTGCTGGACGTCGTGATGATGGGCCACACCGAAATGTGGGACGCCATGTCCGAGCGTGACGCGATCTACGCCAACCCGGAGGCGACCGAAGACGATTACATGCGCGCGGCCGATCTGGAAGCCAAGTTCGCGGAATACGACGGCTACACCGCCGAAGCCCGCGCGGGCGAGCTGCTGCTGGGCCTGGAAATCGCGGTCGACCAGCACAACCTGCCGATGCGCGAAGTCGCGCCGGGCTGGAAGCTGCGCGTGCTGCTGGCGCAGGCGCTGTTCTCGAACCCCGACGTGCTGCTGCTGGACGAACCCACCAACAACCTGGACATCAACACGATCCGTTGGCTGGAAAACGTGCTCAACGGCTACCAGAGCACGATGATCATCATCAGCCACGATCGTCACTTCCTGAACCAGGTGTGCACGCACATGGCTGACGTGGATTACGGTGAAATCCGCATCTACGCCGGCAATTACGACGACTACATGCTGGCTTCCACCCAGGCCCGCGAGCGCCTGGTGGCCAACAACGCCAAGGCCAAGGAACGCGTCGCCGAACTGCAGGACTTTGTCCGCCGTTTCGCGGCCAACAAGTCCAAGTCGCGTCAGGCCACCTCGCGCCTGAAGCAGATCGACCGCATCAAGGCCGACCAGGTCGTGGTCAAACCCTCGTCGCGCCAGAACCCGTACATCCGGTTCGAGCAAAGCAAGGTCATGCACCGCTTGGCTGTCACCGTCGAAAACCTCACCAAGGCCTACGACGCACCCGTCATCACCAAGTTCTCGGCCATGGTCGACGCCGGCGAAAAGATCGCCATCATCGGCGCCAACGGCGTCGGTAAGACCACGCTGCTGCGCCTCCTGGCGCAGGACCTGCAACCCGATTCGGGCACGGTGAAATGGTCGGACAACGCCGACCTCGGCTACATGGCGCAGGACGTGTCCGACCAGTTCCAGCAAACCGACATCAATCTGCTGGACTGGATGGGCGACCACCGCCAGCCGGGCGACGACGACCAGTCGATCCGTTCGGTGCTGGGCCGCCTGCTGTTCTCGGCTGACGACCTGCCCAAGGCCCCCAAGGTGCTGTCCGGCGGCGAAAAGAACCGCATGACCTTCGGCCGCCTGATGCTGGGCCGGCACAACGTGATGCTGCTCGACGAGCCCACCAACCACCTGGACATGGAATCGATCGAGTCGCTGCAATTCGCGCTGGAAAAGTACGAAGGCACGCTGGTGTTCGTGTCGCATGACCGTGAATTCGTGTCCGGCCTGGCCACGCGCGTGATCGAAATCCTGCCCACCGGCGAGATCGTCGACTACCGCGGCGGCTACGAAGACTACCTGTCCTCGCGCGGCATCGAGGCCTGATTCCGCGGCGGGTCATGAAGCGGCGCACGGGTTCGTGCGCCGCTTTCTCATTTGCGCCACGGCCGCGCGCCATGCAGTCCGCCGGGCCGCGATGGCCACCTGTTCAGCCGGGCGCAATCTGCGCTGCGCTATCATCGGGCCCGACCCTGGCGGCTGTCCGGTCAGGCTTCTTTTTGTCCCCACATGTCTCCCTCTTTGCATGACGCGCCTGATGGCGCGCAGATCGGCACGTTCACCCTGACGGCCCGCATCGTTGCCATCGCCTTCTTTACCTTCATCTGCTACCTGGCCATCGGCCTGCCGCTGGCCGTGCTGCCGGGTTACGTGCACGGCAACCTGGGATACGGATCCGTGCTGGCCGGCCTGGCGATCAGCGTGCAGTACGTGGCGACCCTGCTCAGCCGCTCGCACGCCGGCCGCATGGCCGATACGGTCGGCCCGAAGCAGACCGTCGTCATCGGCATGGCGGCCTGCGCGATAAGCGGCATTTTTCTGCTGCTCGCGTACGCCTTTGAACGCACCGCGTGGCTCAGCCTGGCGGCAATCATCCTCAGTCGTCTGGCGTTGGGATTCGGCGAGAGCTGGGTCGGCACCGGCTCGGCCACCTGGGCCATCGCGCGGGTAGGGCCGTTGCACACCGCCCGCGTCATATCCTGGAACGGCATCGCCACCTATGGCGCGCTGGCGCTGGGCGCGCCGCTGGGCGTGCAGCTTGAAAAGCACTGGAGCATGGGCGCACTGGGCGGCGCGGTGCTGTTGCTGGGATTGGCCGGACTGGGTCTTGCCATGATCCGGCCGGCCGTCGCCATCGTGGGCGGGCACCGCATGGCTTTCAAGAGTGTGGTGCTGCGCGTGTTCCCGCACGGCGTGGCGCTGGGTCTGGGGTCGGTCGGCTTCGGCACGCTGGCCGCCTTCGTCGCGCTGTATTACGCCAGCGTCTCGTGGGACGGCGCCGCAAGCGCGCTCAGTGCGTTCGGCGGCGCGTTCATTGGCGTGCGCCTGCTGTTCGCCGGCACCATCACCCGCTTTGGCGGATTCCGGGTCGCGCAGGTGTCGTTTGTGGTGGAAGCGGCCGGTCTGTTGCTGTTGTGGCTGGCGCCCAACCCGGGCATGGCGCTGCTGGGCGCCGCGCTGACCGGCTGCGGCTTCGCGCTGGTGTTCCCGGCCATCGGCGTCGAGGCCGTGGCGCGCGTGCCGGCCGGCAGCCGCGGCGCGGCGCTGGGCGCCTATTCGGCCTTCCTGGACCTGGCGCTGGGCGTGACCGGCCCGATCGCGGGCTACATCTCCAGCGGCTTCGGCTACCCCGCGATCTTCCTGGCCGCGTCCCTGTGTGTCACGCTGGGCTTCGTCATTGCGTTCGGATTGCAGCGGGCGGCCAGCAGGCAGACGGCGACGGTCTGATCGTTATTACGAAAAGAAGTAAAGACATTCGATATTGATCGTTTGGATTCATATAACGAATTGTTAGATTTGAGGCTCGTTTTCACGCGCGCTGACGATTCGTTCCATGAACCTGACTTTCGACCACGTCCACAAGCATTTCGGCGACCTGCCCGTCGTCGACGGCTTCACCAGTGAATTCAAGACCGGCGAGCTGGTCGCGCTGGTCGGGCCCTCGGGCTGCGGCAAGTCCACGTTGCTGCACCTGGCCGCCGGGCTCGAAATGCCCACGCAGGGCAGCGTGCTGGCCGACGGCGACAAGGTCACGGGACCGAATCCCAGCCGCACGCTGGTGTTCCAGGAACACGCCCTGTATCCCTGGCTGACGCTGGAAGACAATGTGGCGCTGGCGCTGGAATTCCAGAACACGCCCAAGAAGCGCGCCCGCGAAGCCGCACGCGAATGGCTGGCGCGCGTCAGCCTTGAAGGCTTCGAACACTACTATCCCCATCAGGTCTCCGGCGGCATGCGCCAGCGCGCTGCGCTGGCCCGCGCGTTCATCGCCCAGCCCCAGACCATGCTGATGGACGAACCCTTCGGCGCACTGGACGCGCTGACCCGCCTGAGCCTGCAGGATGTGCTGCGCCAGCTCATCGCGCAGGAAAAGCCGACGGTGCTGCTGGTGACCCACGACGTCGACGAGGCCCTGTTCCTGGCCGATCGCATCGTCGTCTTCAGCCCGCGTCCGGCGCGGGTGCTGCGCGAATTCAACCTGGCCCACCGCGTCAAGACGCACGACCTGTCCGACCTTGCCACCGAGAAGCGCGAAATCCTGCGCCTGTTGGGCATCGGCGTCGGCGGTTCGGACGCGCACGCCGACATCGCGCTGGCCGCCTGACCTTCTTCCCCAAATACCCACGGCCGCCCGGGCGCGGCCGCTTATCGAATTTCCTGGAGCTCTTCTGATGAAACTGAAGCAATGGTTGTCCCTGCCGCTGGCCGCGGCGCTGCTGGCGGCTGCCCCCGCGATGGCTGCCGAGAAGTTCCGCGTGGGCTACCTGCGCGTGATGGACGACGCGCAGGCGATCGTCGCGCAAGAGGGCGGCTACTACAAGAAGGCCGGCCTGGATTCCGAACTGATCGAATTCAAATCGGGCACCGATCTCATCAAGGCAATCGTCGGCGGCCAGCTCGACATCGGCGTGCTCGGCTTCACCAACGCGGTCGCGTGGGCCTCCAAGGGCGCTGACCTGAAGGTGGTGGGCGGCGCGCAGCAGGGCTATCACTCGCTGATCGTGCGTGACGATTCCGGCATCAAGGACATTGCAGGCCTGAAGGGCAAGACGCTGGCCTCGCAGGCCGAAGGCAGCACCGCCGACGTGGTCCTGAAGGGCGTCGTGCTCAAGCAGGGCAACCTGACTGCCGACGACGTCAACGTCATGGGCGTGAGCCCGGCTGTGGCCGTGCAGTCGCTGGTGGGCAAGCGTGTTGACGCGGCCTTCCTGTTCGAACCCTACGACCGCATCGCGCAACTGGTCGCGCCGGTCAAGCAGATCTACGAAGTGGGGCAGGCCTGGCCGTTCCCGTGCATGGTCGTCATCACCTCGGGCGAAACGCTGGCCAAGCGCAAGGACGATGTCTGGAAGGCGCTGGACGCCCAGAACCAGGCCATCACGCTGCTGCAGAAGGAACCGGCGCAGGCATCCAAGCTGATCGCGTCGTACTTCATCGCCGAGCCCACGCTCAAGACGCTGACCCGCGGCGAGCTGCCGCGCGAGACCGTCATTTTCGAGGCCATCAGCACGCAGGTGTTCACGCCCAAGCTGACGGAAAAGGACACGGCGCGCATGCAGGAAATCGCTGACATCCTGCAGGCCCAGGGTTCGCTCAAGACGCGCGACGGCAAGCCGTACGACGTCTCCAGCATCGTCGACCTGTCCTGGCAAGAGGCTCGCAAGCTTTGAGCGCATCTACCCGTGTGACCGGCGCCCGCAAGCATCTTGCGGGCGTTTTGGGCGTCCTGTTCATCCTTGCGCTGTGGCAACTGGCCGCGTTCGCGCTGCCCGACTTCCTGATGCCGGGCGTGCCCGCGGTCGTCGAGCGGCTGTTCGAAGACCTGGGCAAGCAGTCGTTCCATCAGAGCCTCATGGGCACGCTGGGACGGTTGGGCGCGGGTTACGGGCTGGCGCTGGCCGCCGGCGTGGGCTTCGGCCTCGTGGCGGCCGTGCTGTTCTTCTTCCGCGAAGTCCTGCGCAGCGCCATCGTCATCCTGCAGTCGATCCCGTCCATCGCGTGGGTGCCACTGTTTCTCATCGTGATGGGCTTTGGCAATACGCCCATCATCGTGGTCGTGGCGCTGTCGGCGTTCTTCCCGGCCGCGCTCAGCGTGATGAACGCCACCGAATCCGTGCAGCGTGTGCACGTGTCGGCGGCGCGCGTCATGGGCGCGACGCGCTGGGGGCTGATCAAGCGGGTGTATCTGCCGGCGGTCATGCCCGAGCTCATCACCGGCGCGCAGTTGGCGTTCGGCAATGCCTGGCGGGCGCTGATTTCGGCCGAAATGCTGATCGGCTTCGGCAAGGGGCTGGGCCGGTCGCTGGCGTACTCGGGCGAAATCGCGGACATGACCGGCGTCATGACCAACATCCTCGTGATCGCCGTGCTGGCTGCGCTGATCGACCAGTTCGTGCTTGAAAACCTCAAGCATCGTTTGCTGCGTTACCAATACGTCTGACGTTGTCATCATGATGTCCTGCATGCGTCCATTCGTCCTTGCCGCGGGCCTGCTGCTCGCGGGCTTCGCGCAGGCGCAGCCGGAGACCTTTCCGGCGGCGCGGGCGCGCGGTGAGCTGGTCGTGGGCGTGCCGTATCTGGCGCCGCCGCCGGTCGCGGGGGCGAAGATCCGCACGCCCGAAGGCCTGGACGCCGCCATCACCGACAAGCTGGGCGCCAGCCTGAAGCTGCCCGTGCGGCTGGTCCAGTTGCCGGCCGCTGACGCCGCCCGGGCGCTGAAGGCAGGCGAGGTGGATCTGGTGCTTGCGGACCGCGCCGACGGACAGCCGCAGACCGTCGCGGTACAAGCCACCGGCTATGCGGCACGGCCCAAGGCCGTGATCCGCACCGACACGCGGATGCGCAAGCCCGCCGACGTGCAGGGCCGCAGCGTCTGCATGGCCGAAGCCGCCACGCAGGCGCAAGCCCTGGCGCAAAGCTGGGGCGCAACCGTCAAGACGTATCGCGTGCCGTCGGACGCGCTCGTCGCCGTGCGCGAAGGCGAGTGCGACATCGGTCTGGTCGACGATGCCGTCTGGGAGCCGCTGATGCGCTTTCCGGAATGGAAGAAGTTCTCCTCGACGCTGACGCCGGATGGCGCACGCCAGGAGCGCGTGTGGCTGCTGCGCGCGCAGGACGAGGCCTCGCGCGCGTGGCTCGGGCAAGAGATGCGGGCGTGGGACCGCGCCGGCGCCTGGAAGGCCATGACCACGAAATGGGCGCGCGACGTCGCGTTCGACGTCTATCTGGATCAGGAAGTCCCGGACTGCCACGGCTGATGCGCGGCCGGTCGGCGCCGCGCAGGCCGGGCCGCGCAGGCCGCATCCGAGCAGGCCGGGCCGCGCAGGCCGCATCGCCTGCCGATCCGCGCACTTACAATGCCGGGCATGACGCACACGCTGACCGCTCCCTGCACCTACCAGGAAGACATCAAGAAAAGCCGCTTTGCCGCGTATGCCGCGCCGGTCGCCACGATCGACGACGCCATGCGCTTCTTTGCCGAGCACAGCGACCCCGAGGCCACGCACAACTGCTGGGCCTACCGCATCGGACAGGAGTATCGCTTCAATGATGATGGCGAACCCGGCGGCACCGCGGGCAGGCCGATCCTGCAAGCCATCGAAGGCCAGGACATGGACCGCGTGGCGGTATTGGTCGTGCGCTGGTACGGGGGAATCAAGCTCGGCGCGGGCGGACTGGTGCGCGCTTACGGCGGATGCGCAGCCAATTGCCTGCGGTTGGGCGAGCGCACGGAAATCGTCGACATGGCAACGGTGCGCTGCGCATGCGGATTCGGCGAGATGGCGCTGTTGAAATCGCGGTTGGCCCAGGCAGGCGCCGCCATCTCGCAGGAAGACTACAACGCGGACGGCGTCACGCTCACGTTCACGGTGCCGCGTGTGGTGCTGACTGAATTGGAAGTCACTGCGGCGAACATCACGCGCGGCCGGTCCGCGTGGGAAGTCGTTTTGTAGCCAGCCAGCGTCCGCACCGGCCTGCCGCGCAGCGGCGTCCGGGAAGCAAATGTCCCGGTGCAAAAGGAAGGGGCCCGATCCGGACCCCTTGCGGTTTTACGCGTCCTGGCTGTCTTGCGCCGCGGCGATTTCCTGGTGGACCTTTTCCATGTCCACTTCCTTGATCTTGGCGAGCAGTTCGTTCAACTGACCGCCGGACAAGGCGCCGGGTTGCGAGAACAGCAGGACCTTTTCGCGGAAGACCATCAGCGTCGGAATCGAGCGGATGCCCAGCGCGCCGGCCAGTTCCTGCTCGACGTCGGTATTCACCTTGGCGAACGTGACGTCCGGATGCTCGGTGGCGGCCTGTTCAAATACCGGCGCGAAACCGCGGCACGGGCCGCACCAGGGCGCCCAGAAGTCGACGATGAGGGTGCCGTCGGGCGTGATGGCTTCCTGGAAGCTGTCTTTGGTGAGTTCAACAATACTCATAAGAAATCCTTGCCGCGTGGGCGGCGAAAAGCGGTGGCGGAGACACCGGGGGCCTGCCCCGGCGCTGATGCGGCGACGCGTATTGCCAGGCCTTGAAAGCCCATAGTAGAGCCGGTCCAGGCCGCGTCGCAATGGTTGGCGCCGTCAATGGCGCAGAATACGGCCCTCAGGCCGCCGATTTCGTGGAGACGCCCGCGCCGTTTTTCAGCGAGGCGACGATCTCGAAAGAACGCAGGCGGTCTGCGATGTCGTAGAAGTCGGACACGATCATGACCTCGTCGGCCTGCGTTTCCGCGACCAGGGCTTCGAGTTCCCGCTTGACGGTGTCCGGTCCGCCCACGATCGAAGCGCCCAATCTCTGATTGACCGCCTCGCGCTCCCATTCGTTCCACACGCCGTCCATGCTTTCGACCGGCGGCTGCAATTGCAGGCGATGGCCGCGCACGAGCGACAGGAACTTCAGTTGCTGCGTGGTCGACTGGAACCGCGCGGCCTCGTCGGTTTCGGCGGCAATGACGGGCACGCCGATCATCGAATAGGGGCGCGCCAGCGTCTCGGAAGGCTTGAACAAATGACGGTACAAGCGCATCGCGGCCATGCCTTCCGGCGAGAAATGCCCGGCAAACGAGAAGGGCAGGCCAAGTTCAGCCGCCATGCGCGCGCTGAAGTCACTGGAACCCAGCAGCCAGATCGGCACATCCAGGCCTTCACCGGGGATGGCGCGCACGGGCTGGCCGGGGCGCGAGGGGGCCAGAAAGCCGCGCAACTCCTCGACCAGGGCCGGGAACTCAAGACCGCTGCGCGGACTGCGGCGCAGCGCCTGTTGCGTGGCGCCGTCGCTGCCGGGTGCGCGGCCCAGGCCCAGGTCGATGCGGCCGGGGTACAGGGTCTCGAGCGTGCCGAACTGTTCTGCGATGATCAACGGCGCGTGGTTGGGCAGCATGACGCCGCCCGAGCCGACGCGCAGCGTGCGCGTGTGGCCGGCCACATGGCCGATCAGCACAGCCGTGGCGCTGCTGGCGATGCCGTTGATGTTGTGGTGCTCGGCCAACCAGAAGCGGTTGTAGCCCAGTTGCTCGACATGCTGCGCCAGCGCGACCGTATTGCGGAACGCGTCTGCGGCATCGCGGCCCTGCACAATGGGGGCCAGGTCCAGCACGGAAAAGGGGATGTTCGCCAGGGCGCTCATGCGTGCGCCTCCGCTGCGTCATGACAGGCCGGCAGCGCGGAAATGAAAGGGGAAGGGCGCAAAATGTACTCCATATGCTGATCTACGTGGGGAGTGTATCGGCGAATTCAACCGCGCCCGCCAGCAACCATGCCCTTGGCCGGGTTGATTGATTTTTCCGATCCCTACAATAGCAAGCACGAACGCGGCCTGGAATGGCCGCGCATTGGCCATTCCACACTTGCCATCCAACCAAAGGAGACGCGCATGGGCGCCAGCGGCCAGAACAACCGCATCGACAACATCGAATTCAACGTCGCGGACATCGCGCGCAGCAAGCGCTTCTATGGCGACGTCTTCGGATGGACGTTCACGGATTACGGTCCCACGTATTCGGAATTCACCGATGGCCGGCTGACGGGCGGCTTCACGACGGGTGAAGCGGTGCGGCCGGGCGGTCCGCTTGTGATCCTGTACGGCGACGACCTGGCCGCAACCCGGCAACGCATCACGGCCGCGGGCGGTCGCATCAGCCGCGACGAGTTCACGTTTCCGGGCGGCAGCCGCTTCCATTTCACGGACCTCGACGGCTACGAACTGGCGGTGTGGGCGGCCACCAAATGAAAAAACCGCCGCAAGGCATGGCCTGCGGCGGTTCTGGGCGAACAGCGTGTCAGCCTGACTATTCAGGGAAGAACGCGTAGCGGATCACGAACAGCACGGCCACGAGCCACGTGGCCGGGTGCACGTCGCGCATCTTGCCCGTGGCGGTCTTGAGCACCACGTAGCTGATGAAGCCGAAGGCAATGCCGTTGGCGATCGAGTACGTGAACGGCATGACCAGCGCGGTCAGCGCGGCCGGCGTGGCTTCGCAGACGTCGTTCCAGTCGATGTCGATGAGCTCGCGCATCATCAGGCCGGCGACGTAGAGCAGGGCGGGTGCGGTGGCGTAGGCCGGCACGGCGCCCGCCAGCGGCGAGATGAACAGCGCGGCCAGGAACAGCAGGCCCACGATCAGTGCAGTCATGCCGGTGCGTCCGCCAGCCTGCACGCCGGAGGCGCTTTCGACGTAGGCGGTGGTGCTGCTGGTGCCCAGCATCGAACCGGCCACGATGGCGGTGCTGTCCGCGAACAGCGCGCGGCCCAGGCGATTGGGCCGGTCTTCAGGCACCAGGCCCGCGCGCTTGGCTACGCCCACCAGCGTGCCGGTGGCGTCAAACACTTCGACCAGCACGAACACCAGAATCACGTGCACGAAGCCGGAATGCAGCGCGCCCATGATGTCCAGCTTGAAGAGGGTAGGCGACAAGCTGGGCGGCGCCGAAAAGATGCCCTTGAACTCGTTGTAGCCCATCACCATCGACAGCACCGTGACGACGATGATGCCGATCAGGATGGCGCCACGCACGCGCAGCGCATCCAGCGACGCGATCACGAAAAAGCCCAGGATGGCGAAGAGCGGACCGTGCGTGGTGAGGTTGCCCAGCGTGACCTTGGTGGCCGGATGGGCGACCACGATGCCCGCGCTGGATAGCGCGATAATGGCCAGAAACAGCCCGATGCCGGCTGCGATGGCACTGCGCAGTGAATGCGGGATGCCTTTGACCAGCCAGACCCGGATGCCGGATATCGTCAGGAACAGAAAGATGATGCCCGAGATGAACACCGCACCCAGCGCCTGCTCCCAGGTGTAGCCCATGGTCTTGACCACGGTGAAGGCAAAGAAGGCGTTCAACCCCATGCCGGGCGCCATGCCGATGGGCCAATTGGCGATGAACGCCATCACCAGCGAGCCCAGCGCGGCGGCCAGGCAGGTGGCAACAAAGACCGCGTCGCGGTCCATGCCCGTCGAGGACAGGATGTCAGGATTGACGAAGATGATGTACGACATCGTCAGGAATGTCGTCAGGCCGGCCACGACTTCCGTTCTTGCGGTCGTGCCGTGCTCACGCAGCTTGAATAGCTTCTCCAGCATTCGAGTCCCCAGGGTTTTTGCAGGATTTTCAGGTTGTGGCGGGCGGGGCGGAAAGCCCCGTCCCAGTCAAGAACCCGCGTATTTTCGCATCAGTTGTAAACTCTGCCGCCATGATCATTCTCGGCTTTGAAAGCTCCTGCGACGAAACCGGCGTCGCAGCCGTCTGTACGGAACGCGGCCTGCTAGCGCACGCGCTGCATACCCAGATCGCCATGCACCAGGAATACGGGGGCGTGGTGCCGGAACTTGCCTCGCGCGACCACATCCGCCGCGTGGTGCCGCTGACCCGCCAGGTGCTGCAGGACGCTGGCCTGCAGATGTCCGACATCGGCGCCGTGGCCTATACGGCCGGGCCGGGTCTTGCCGGCGCCTTGCTGGTCGGCGCCAGCGTGGCGCAGTCGTTCGCCTGGTCGCGCGGCCTGCCGGCCATCGGCATCCATCACCTCGAAGGCCATCTGCTGTCGCCGATGCTGGCCGATCCCCGGCCCGAGTTTCCCTTCATTGCCTTGCTGGTCTCAGGCGGCCATACCCAGCTCATGCGCGTGGACGGCGTGGGTCGCTACGAGCTGCTGGGCGAAACCCTGGACGACGCCGCGGGCGAGGCCTTCGACAAATCCGCCAAGCTCATGGGCCTGGGCTACCCGGGTGGACCCGCGCTGTCCCGGCTGGCCGGCAGCGGCGACGCCTCGCGCTTCGACCTGCCGCGCCCCATGTTGCACAGCGGTGACCTGGACTTTAGTTTCAGCGGCTTGAAAACCGCCGTGCTGACCCGAGTCAAGGCGGCCGAACAGAATGGCGGCCTGGACGAACAGACCCGCGCGGACCTTGCGGCCGCCACGCAGGCGGCCATCGTCGAGGTGCTGGCGGCCAAGTCCATCCGCGCGCTTAAACAGACCGGGCTGCGCCGCCTGGTCGTGGCCGGCGGCGTGGGGGCCAACCAGCTTCTGCGCGCCAAGCTCGATGCCGCGTTCAAGCCGCTCAAGGCCCGCGCATACTTCCCGCCGCTGGAACTGTGCACCGACAACGGCGCCATGATCGCGTTCGCGGCCGCCGAACGGGTGAAGGCCGGATTGGCCCCGCTGGACGCCAGCGCCCATAGCTTCACGGTCAAGCCGCGCTGGGATCTGGCCGATATCGCCTGAAATGAAGAACGGGCGGCCAGGCCGCCCGTTTTTTTCCACCCCTCTGATCCGCCCATCGCGGGGGGATTACTTTTTCTTGCTGCCGATCCGGCTTTCGGTGCCCTGGATCAGCCGGGCGATATTGGCGCGGTGACGGTAGAACAGCAGGATGCCGATGATCGCCAGCGCCACGCCCAGCGCCGGCTGCGCCTGCCAGGCCAGCCCGGACCCGAACACGTAGTACACGGGGGCGAAGAACGCGGCCACCAGCGAAGCCAGCGACGAATAGCGGAAGAAAATGGCGATGAGCAGCCAGGTTGCTGCGGTGGCGACGGCCAGCCAGGGCTGGATGGCCACCAGCACGCCCAGCGCGGTCGCCACGCCCTTGCCGCCCTTGAAACCCAGGAACACGGGGTAGAGGTGGCCGATGAAGGCGGCCAGCGCCACGCAGGCGAGGGCGACGGGGCCGATGCCGGGCGCCAGCTTCTCGGCCAGCCAGATCGCGAACCATCCCTTGGCGGCGTCCCCCAATAGCGTCAGCGCGGCGGCGGTCTTGTTGCCGGTGCGCAGCACGTTGGTCGCGCCGGGGTTCTTGGACCCATAGCTGCGGGGGTCTTGCAGACCCATCAGCTTGCTGACCACCACGGCGAAGGGCACGGAGCCGATCAGGTAGGCCAGCACGACGAGCGCGACGGTAAATGCCAGGGAGGGTTCGGTTATCGCCATGGAAGGGGAGTCCGTTGTTGTAGTAGTGGCTGCGGATTCTACCGCGGGTACAATCCGCCACGTCACCCGCGTTTTATTTTCTTTCGGATGCACAATGCGAATTCTGGTTTCGAACGATGATGGCTATTCGGCCCCTGGCCTGGAAGCGCTGGTCGCCGCGCTGGAAGGGCTGGGCGATCTGACCGTCGTCGCGCCCGAGACCAACCACAGCGGCGCCTCCAACTCGCTCACGCTGAACCGGCCGCTGTCGGTGCGCACCGCTTCAAACGGCTTCATCGCGGTCAACGGCACGCCGTCCGATTGCGTGCACGTCGCGCTGACCGGCCTGATGGATACGCGCCCCGACCTGGTCGTGTCGGGCATCAACAACGGCGCCAACATGGGCGATGACACCCTCTATTCGGGCACCGTCGCCGCCGCCAGCGAAGGCTATCTGTTCGGCATCCCCGCCATCGCGTTCTCGCTGGCGGAAAAGGGCTGGGAGCACATCGACTCGGCCGCGCGCGCCGCCCGCCTGGTCGTCGAGCGCCATCTGGCCCAGCCGCTCGCGGCGCCGGTGCTGCTCAACGTCAATATTCCGAGCCGCCGTTTTGAAGACATGCACGGGTTTGCGGTCACGCGGCTGGGCAAGCGGCATCCGTCGCAGCCCGTCGTGCGCACCACCACGCCCTATGGCGACACGGTCTACTGGATCGGACCGGTCGGTCTGGCCGCCGACGCCACGCCCGGCACGGACTTTCACGCCGTCGAGCAGGGCATCGTATCCGTCACCCCGTTGCGTCTGGACCTGACCCAGCACAGCCAGCTTGACGAGATCCGCACCTGGGCAGAGCCGCTATGCGCAAACGCATAAGCCAGCCGGACATCACGCCCGGCGCCGGCCGCAGCAGCCCGGCCCGCCACGACGCCGGCCGTCTCGGCCCGGGTTACACGCCGGCCAACAGCAACACGCGCATCTCGGCCGCCACCTTGCAGCGGCAGGCGCAGACGCCCGTGCCGCAAGCGGGCAGCAACCTTGGCCTGAACTCCGAACGCTTGCGCCAGGCCATGGTGCAGCGTCTGCGCTCTCAGGGCATCACCGACGAACGCGTGCTGAACGCCATGGCCGCAGTACCGCGCCATCTGTTTGTAGACGAAGCCCTTGCCAGCCGCGCGTACGAAGACGCCGCGTTGCCCATCGGTCACTCGCAAACCATTTCCCAGCCGTGGGTTGTGGCGCGTATGATCGCGGCTGCTTGCGAAGACCGCGCGCCTACCCGTGTGCTCGAGGTCGGCGCCGGTTGCGGATACCAGGCCGCGGTGCTCGCGCAGTTCGTGCGCGACGTCCACACCATCGAACGCATACGTGGGCTGTACGAGCTGGCGCGCGAGCATCTACGCGCCTTGCGGCTCACTACAAGGATCCGGCTCATCTATGGAGACGGCACTTTGGGGCTGCCCGGCGTGGCGCCGTTCGATGCTATCGTTGTGGCTGCCGCAGGTCTGACCATCCCGCAAGCGCTGCTGACGCAGCTTGCTCCGGGCGGCCGTCTCATCGCTCCCGAAGGGGGCTCGAACCAGCGCCTGGTTCTGATCGAACGCACGGGCGCGGCAAGCTGGAAAAGAACCGAACTAGAGGCCGTGCGCTTTGTGCCGCTACGGTCCGGAATACAATCTTGAGCGACAGGAGAAACGTATGCTCAACGGGCAGTTGCAACTGACCGATATGAATTTGGGCGCGTCCATGACGCGTCTTCGCCGCCCGCTCTTCGCAGTGGGGGTTCTCAGCCTCGCCATCCTGGCCGGCTGCGCATCCAAAGGTACTCGTGCCCCGGTGGTCGACATGACCGGCGGGCAACCCGCGCCGACGGCCACGTCCGGCAGCTATGTGGTCAAGCCGGGCGACACGCTCTACAAGATCGCCCGCGCCAACAACGTCGACATCGAAAACATCAAGCGCTGGAACAACATCAGCGACCCCAACCAGATCTCGGTGGGGCAGGTGCTGCGCATGTCCGGCGGCGCCACCGGCGGCGGCGCGCAGACCGCGCCGATTGCCAGCAACCGGCCACAACCGCGTCCGCTTGACCAACCCGAAACTCCCGCGGCCACCACGCCCGCACCTGATGCCACGCCCACGCCGCCGCCGGCGCCGGTCGACACCAAGCCGGCCACGCGTGCGGCCGATGCGGGCGTCATCAACTGGGCCTGGCCGGCCAACGGCCAGATCGTGCAGGCGTTCAATGCCAGCAGCAAGGGCATCGACATCGCCGGCGCGCTGGGCGACCCGATCACCGCCGCGGCGGATGGCCTGGTCAAGTACAGCGGCAATGGCGTGCGCGGTCTGGGCAACCTCATCATCGTCGAGCACCAGAACGGCTTCATCACGGCCTACGCGCACAACCGTGCGCTGCTCGTGAAGACCGGCCAGACGGTCAAGCGCGGGGCCAAGATCGCTGAACTCGGCCAGAGCGACACGACGTCGCCGCGTCTGCACTTTGAAATCCGCCGCCAGGGTACGCCGGTGGATCCGATGCAATACCTGCCGCCCAAATGACGCCCACCCTGGTATTCGACCTCGAGACCATCCCTGACGCCGACGGGCTGCGCAAGCTCAACGGCTGGGGCGCCGACGTGCCCGACCACGAAGTGGTCGAGCGCGCGCTGACCGCGCGGCGTGAGGCCGTGGGCCACGACTTCCTGCCGCTGCATCTGCACAAGGTCGCGGTGGTAGGGTGCGTGTTCCGTGACGACCAGGGCTTTCGCGTCAAGACGCTGGGCCAGCCGGACGATCCCGAAGCGGCCTTGCTTGCGGGCTTCTTCAAGACCATCGAACGCTACACGCCCAAGCTCGTCAGCTGGAACGGCTCGGGCTTTGACCTGCCCGTCCTGCATTACCGCAGCCTGATCCAGGGTGTGCCCGCGCCGCGCTACTGGGACATGGGCGAAGAAGACCGCGATTTCAAGTTCAACAACTACATTTCGCGCTATCACAACCGTCACATCGATCTGATGGACGTGCTGGCCAAGTACAACGGCCGCGCCAACGCGCCGCTCGACGAACTTGCCAAGCTGTGCGGCTTTCCCGGCAAGCTCGGCATGGACGGCAGCAAGGTCTGGGAAGCCTGGAGCACGGGCCGCGCCGACGAGGTGCGGGCGTACTGTGAAACCGACGTGGTCAATACGTGGCTGGTGTATTGCCGCTTCCGCTTCCTGCGCGGTGAACTCGACCGCACCGCCTACGAGACCGAAATCGCGCTGGTGCGCGACACGCTCTCGGCCAGCGATGCGCCGCACTGGAAGGAATACATGGCGGCCTGGGACGCGGGCTGATCCGCGCGGGCGGCCAGCCAGCCTGATTCCTTGCCAATGCGCACGGGTCAGGGGATACCGACGGGGCCTGTGTGGCCCCGTTCTCGCGTCTGGCGGGCAAGCAATCGACTGAAACAAGACGGCCGTAAACGAAACCTGGATGAAACCAGGCGGATCGCACAATGGCCTCGCTTTCTTCACTTTCAGGAGACATCCATGTCCCGATTCGCTATCCGCTCCAATCTGGCCGTCCTTGCTATCGTCGCCGCGTCGAGCGGTTTCGCGGCTGGCTCCGCAATGGCTGCGCCGCCTCCTCCCGCCGAGGGCGGTCCGGCCGCCATGCACGAAGGCCATCGCGGCGGTGGTTTCCACAAGGGCATGCGCGACGGCCTGCTGATCCCCGGTCTGGGCCCCGTCTCCAAGGCCCAGGTCGCCGAGCTGAAGCTCGACGCCAAACAGGAGGCCCTGTTCAAGACCGCCCAGGAAGGGCAGCGCAGCCTGCACGAAGCGATGCGCGCCGACCGCGGTACGCGCCATGACCTGCTCAAGTCGCAGCTGGACAGCGGCAAGCTGGATCCCCGCGCGCTCATCGAGCAGTCGGAAAAGCGCCGCGACGCGTTCGGCCCGCAAGCCAAGCAGGTGCGCGACCAATGGCTGGCCGTCTGGGACAGCCTGAACGACACGCAACGCGGCCAGGTGACCAAGATCGTCAAGGAGCGCGAAGCCCGCATGGCCGAGCGCCACGCCAAGATGGAAGCCCGCGCGGACGGCAAGGGTCGCCCCGGCATGCGCGGCGCCGACGGTCGTCCCGGCATGCCGCCGCCTCCGCCGGCTGCGGGCGACGTCCCGCCGCCCCCGCCGCCTGCCGCGCCCCAGGCCAACTGAGCCGGCAAGTCCTGGGCCATCACACTGGCCGCAAAGCGGAGCAACGCTCCGCTTGAACAGCACCCCGACACGCTTCCCGCGTGCCGGGGTGTTTGTTTTCCAGGCGGGGCCAGGCCGGATTTCCCCGTTTTGACGCATGGGCCTTGGCCGCGCCCCACAACAGGGCACCAGCATGGTGCATTGCCAGCGCCCGAAGGACACTGCGGCAGGCCGCACGCTGGCGCTGAGACCTGGCACGGACATTGCTTGAAGGGATTTGAGCCGGCTTAACCTGCACAAGCCGGCCAGCCGGATGTGCCGCGCGCCGTCCGCTCTTTCGACTATCCGATCAGGACCTTCGCACCATGAATAAGACGTTGCTAGCCTTGCCCCTCGCGCTTGCCGCTTGTTTTGCAGGTGTGGCGCAAGCCGAACCCACCGACCTGGGTGGCGGCTTTTCGCTCAGCGGTAACGCCACCATAGTCAGCGACTACCGCTTCCGCGGCTATTCGCAGACCGACTTCCGTCCCGCCGTCCAGCTGGGTTTCGACCTGAACCACAGTTCGGGCTTCTACCTGGGCAACTGGAACTCCAACGTCTCCAGCTTCGTGTTCACCGACGGCAACCTGGAAATGGATTTCTACGGCGGCTGGAAGGGTGACGTGGGCGGCGGCTTCACGCTGGATGCGGGCGTGCTGCATTACTACTATCCCGGCTCCAGTTCCCCCAAGGGCGGGAACTACAACAACACGGACCTCTACCTGGGCGCGTCCTACGGCAACTACAGCCTCAAGTATTCGTACACGCCCAGCGACTTTTTCAGCACGCCGGACAGCAAGGGCACCTGGTACCTGGACGGCACGGCCACATTCGACCTGGGCGACGGCTGGGGATTGCTGGGCCATCTGGGCTACCAGAAGCTCAAGAACCAGACCAACATGGACGGCGACTCGATCGGCCATTACGTCGACTACAAGGTGGGCGTGACCAAGGACCTGAAGGGCTGGATCCTCGGTCTGGCGGCCGTCGGCGCCACCAAGGACAACTGGCTGCCCACCAAGTACGGTCACCCGTCGGGCCGTATCGGCGCCGTCTTCTCGGTGGCGCGCTCGTTCTGATATCCGTGGCGGCGCCTGAACGGCGCCGGCCTTTGGGGCTGTTCCGGCACGCCGCCTTGCCCGGCGGCGGGCCGGAACAGCCCCTTTTTTACCTGCGCGGGGCGCAGCGCCACGCGGCGTGGTGCGGGCAGCTCCGGCCCCATCAAACCCGATTTCCGGTAAATCGCGAAGTCCTTCTACAATCACGGGTTGCGTGCAATTCTGGACTGCGTGAGATGTCTGACGTTTTGAGTATCGAATCCCTGGACCTGGAAGCCAGGGGGATCGCCCGCCGCGACGGGAAAGTCATTTTCGTGGAAGGCGCCTTGCCGGGCGAACGGGTCACCGCGGTCACGTTGCGCCGCAAGCCTTCCTATGAAACCGCCCGTGTCGACGAGGTGCTGCGTCCCTCCTCGCAACGCGTGGAACCCCGCTGCCCGCATTTCGGCGTCTGTGGCGGCTGTGCCATGCAGCATCTGGAGCCCACCACGCAGGTGGCGATCAAGCAGCGCGCGCTCGAAGACACGTTCTGGCATGTCGGCAAGCTGCGCCCTGCGCTGATCCTGCCGCCGCTGCAGGGGCCGACCTGGGGCTACCGTTATCGCGCGCGCCTGTCGGTGCGCGTGGTGCCCAAGAAGGGCGGGGTGCTCGTGGGCTTTCACGAACGCAAGAGCAGCTTTGTGGCCGACATGCGCGAATGCTATGTGTTGCCGCGCCACGTCAGCGACCTGTTGATCCCGCTGCGCGAAATGATCGCGTCCATGTCCGCCCCTGACCGCATGCCCCAGATCGAGGTGGCGCTCGGCGAGGGCGTGACGGCGCTGGTGCTGCGCCATCTGCTGCCGCTGACCGACGGCGACATCGCCATCCTGCGCGCCTTCGCGGCCAAGCACAACGTGCAATGGTGGCTGCAGTCCAAGGGTCCGGAAACGGTGCACGCGCTGGAGCGCGAGCACAACGATGCGCTGTCCTACACCATGCCGGAGTTCGGCCTGCGCATGCCGTACCGGCCCACCGACTTCACGCAGGTCAACCACGCCATCAACCGCGCAATGGTGTCCCGCGCGCTCAAACTGCTGGACGTGCAGCCTACCGACCGCGTGGCGGATCTGTTCTGTGGCTTGGGCAACTTTACGCTGCCGCTGGCCACGCAGGGCCGCGAGGCCGTGGGCGTGGAAGGCAGCAAGGCGCTGACCGACCGCGCCTTCGATGCGGCGTCGCGCCACGGCCTGGGCGAGCGCACCAGCTTTGCCACGCTGAACCTCTTTGAAGTCGACGCGACCTGGCTGCGCAGCCTGGGCTACTTCGACCGCATGCTGATCGATCCTCCGCGCGAAGGCGCCCACGCCGTGTCGCAGGCGCTGTCCGATCTCACGTACGAAGAGCGGCCGCGCCGCATCGTCTATGTGTCCTGTAATCCCGGCACCTTGGCGCGAGACGCATCCATCCTGGTCCACGAAGGCGGCTACGTGCTCAAGAGCGCCGGCGTGATCAACATGTTCCCGCACACGGGCCATGTGGAATCGATCGCCGTATTCGAAACGCTGGATGCCGAGGGTGTGCGGGAGGCGAAGGAACGCGCTCGTCAGCGCGCGATCCAGGCAGCGGCCGATGCGGCGGCCGCCGAGGAAGCCAAGCTGGCCGCGGCGGCTGAAAAGGCGGCAGCCAAGCAGGCTGCCACCGAAGCTTACGAGGCCCGTGTCGCCGCCGAGGCGCAGGCGGACCAGTAAAAAGCAGCGGCGGGCGAGCCCGCGGCGGGCGTCTCCCGCGCCGGGCGTCATCCCGCGGCCGGAAAACTTCCGCCGCGTGTCGTCAGTGCGAGCAGCCCAGGTTCTCCAGAATGGGGCAGTCGGGCCGCTCGTCGCCATGGCAATGCTGCGCCAGATGCTTGAGCGTGGCGGCCATCTCGCGCAGCGCCTCCGCCTTGCGCTCCAGCTCCTCAACGTGCTCAAGCGCAATGCGCTTGACGTCTGCGCTGGCTCGGCTGCGGTCCTGCCAGAGCGCCAGCAGCTCGTTCATCTGCTCCACCGAAAACCCCAGATCGCGCGCGCGGCGCACGAAGCGCAGCGTGTGCACGTCATGATCGCTGTACACGCGGTAGCCGGAATCGGTGCGCACGGCGGGGCTGATCAGGCCGATGCTTTCGTAATAGCGGATCATCTTGGCCGAGATGCCGGATTGCTTGGCGGCTTGTCCGATGTTCATGCTTGCCTCCCGTGGGGGCGAAATGCCTTCAGGCGCAGCGCATTGCCCAGCACGAAGACGCTGGACAGCGCCATCGCACCCGCCGCGAAGATCGGCGACAGCGACAGACCGAAGGCCGGATACAGCGCGCCCGCGGCCAGGGGAATCAGCGCCGCGTTATAGGCGAACGCCCAGAACAGGTTTTGGCGGATGTTGGCCAGCGTGGCGCGGCTGAGCGCGATGGCGTTGGGCACGCCGTGCAGGTCGTCGGCCATCAGCACGACGGACGCTGCCTCGATCGCCACGTCGGTGCCGGTGCCGATTGCGATGCCGGTGTCGGCTGCGGCCAGTGCGGGGGCGTCGTTGATGCCGTCGCCCACGAATGCCACCTTGCGGCCGCCTTCGCGCAGCGTCGCGATAGCCTCGACCTTGCCGTCCGGCAGCACCTCGGCGCGCACTTCATCGATGCCCAACTGGCGCGCGACCGCCTGCGCGGTGTGGCGGTTGTCGCCCGTGATCATGGCGGTCTTCAGGCCTTGCGCGTGCAGTGCGGCGATGGCGGAGACGGCCGACGGCTTGACCGGGTCCGTCACGGCGATCATGGCGCCCGCCTGGCCGTCGATGGCGACGTAGATCGGCGTCTTGCCTTCGTTGCCCCAGTCGGCGGCGCGTGCGCCGAATGCGCTGACGTCAACGCCACGTTCGGTCATCAGACGCGCTGCGCCCGCCAGCACCTCGCGGCCCGCCACCGTGGCCTCGACGCCGGCGCCGGTGATGGCAGCAAAACCTTCGGCGGGAAGCAGTTCAATCTTGCGTTCGGCTGCCGCGGCCACGATGGCCAGCGCGATGGGATGCTCGGAGCGCGCCTGCACGGACGCCACCCACTGCAGGACCTGCTGCGCATCGTGGCCCGGCGAGGGCTCCAGTTCGGTGAGTGTGGGCTTGCCCAACGTCAGGGTGCCCGTCTTGTCGAAGGCCACGACGATGACGTCGCGCAGCGTCTGCAACGCATCGCCCTGCCGGAACAGCACGCCCATCTCGGCGGCGCGCCCGGTGCCCACCATGATGGACGTGGGCGTGGCCAGCCCCATGGCGCACGGGCAGGCGATGATCAGCACGGCCACCGCGTTGACCAGCGCATGGGATAGCGCCGGTTCGGGGCCCATGAAGAACCACGCCAGGAAGGTGAGCAGGGCGGCCGCCATGACCGCCGGCACAAACCACGCTGTGACCTGGTCCACCATCGCCTGGATCGGCAGCCGCGCGCCCTGGGCCGCTTCGACCATGCGGATGATCCGGGCCAGCATGGTGTCCGCGCCCGTGTGCGTGACGCGCAACGTGAAGCTGCCGGACGTGTTCAGCGTTCCGCCGGTGGCCTGCATGCCCGGCTGCTTTTCCACGGGCACGGGCTCGCCCGTCAGCATGGATTCGTCGACGTACGAGCTGCCTTCGATGATGTCGCCGTCCAGCGGAATCTTCTCGCCCGGCCGCACCATCACGATGTCACCCGTGCGCACGCGTTCGATCTCGATGTCCTGCGCCTGGCCGTCGCGCAGCACGCGCGCTGTGCGCGGCTGCAGGCCGATCAGCCGCTTGATGGCCGCGCCCGTCTTGCCCTTGGCCCGGGCTTCCAGCATGCGGCCCAGCAGGATCAGCGTGACGATGACGGCGGCGGCTTCAAAATAGACGTTGCGCGCCGCGTCCGGCAGCAAGCCCGGCGCAAACGTGGCGACAACCGAATAGCCCCAGGCCGCGCCCGCGCCCAGCGCCACCAGCGAATTCATTTCGGGCGCGCGGCGCCACAGCGCCACAAGCCCCTTGGTGAAGAACTGCCGGCCCGGCCAGACCAGCACGGCGGTGGTCAGTACAAACTGCAGCAGCCAGCTGTTTTGCCGGCCAATCGTTTCCATCACCCAATGGTGCATGGCGGGAATCAGGTGCGATCCCATTTCCAGCGCAAACACCGGCAACGTCAGGACCAACGCGGCGATGAATGCACGTTGCAGGCGGTGCGCCTCGGCGTCGCGGGCTTCGGACTGCCGCTCGGCATGGTCATCCTGGTCGGCGATCGGGCGCGCCTCATAGCCCATCTTGCCGACGGCCGCGACGAGCGCCTGCGGCTCGGCAGCAGTGGGGTCGAAGGAGACCCGCGCGCGCTCGGTTGCAAGGTTCACTTGCGCCTGCGCAACGCCGGGAACATTCGCCAGCGCTTTTTCCACGCGCTTGACGCATGATGCGCAGGTCATGCCTTCGATGGCGAGTTCCAATTCGGAAAATGAGGACGAGCGTGCTGCGTGCATGACTATCTCGATCTGGATGGGAGCGCCCAGTTTCATCCTTCCCATCGTGGGAAGGTCAAGCGCCATTCTACGCTTGACCTTGACATGATGGGAACGTTTAACCTGCCCGACATGGTGGCTAAACCGCCGCCGTCAACTTTTGGAGAAAACCATGAGCATCGCTTTCCAAGTGCCCGACATGACCTGCGGCCATTGCGTCAAGACCATCACCGGCGCCGTCAACGAGGCTGTCCCGGGCGCCGTGGTCGCCGTGGATCTGCCCACGCATCGCGTCACCATCACCGGCACCGACCAGGCCGACAAGGTAGAAGCCGCCATCCGCGACGCGGGTTACGAGCCGGCCCGAGTCTGAGCACGCGAACGCGGCTTTGTGATAGCTTCTATCTTTCTTGAAATATTCATCAATCGATATAGACTATCGATCAATTAAGTTAATTAAATTGGATTAATTGATAGTCCAGATTTATGATTCTTTTCATGGCGGGCCAGAAACCCGCCACTTAAGTTATCAAACCAAGGAGAGAATCGAATGCTGCAAAACCGCGAAGGCCAACGTGTTCCGAATGTGACGTTCCCCGTTCGTGAGGACAACACGTGGAAGAAGGTCACGACCGACGACCTGTTCAAGAACAAGACGGTCGTGGTCTTCTCGCTTCCCGGCGCTTTCACGCCGACCTGCTCGTCCACCCACCTGCCGCGCTACAACGAACTGGCTCCCGCGTTCTTCGCCGCCGGCGTCGATAGCATCGTCTGCGTGTCGGTCAACGACACCTTCGTCATGAACGAATGGGCCAAGGACCAGGAATCGGCCAACATCACGCTGCTGCCCGACGGCAACGGCGCCTTCACCGAAGGCATGGGCATGCTCGTCGACAAGAGCGACCTGGGCTTCGGCAAGCGCAGCTGGCGCTATTCCATGCTGGTCAAGGACGGTGTCGTCGAAAAGATGTTCATCGAGCCGGAAAAGGAAGGCGATCCGTTTGAAGTGTCGGACGCCGACACCATGCTGGCTCACGTCGCGCCGTCGGCCAAGAAGCCTGACCAGGTCGTGGTGTTCTCCAAGCCCGGCTGCCCGTTCTGCGTCGAAGCCAAGGCGCTGCTGGACAGCAAGGGCTACGCCCCGATCGAGATCCCGCTGGAAAACAAGGTCCGTGGCCGCGTGATCGGCGCAGTGTCCGGCAAGGGCACGGCCCCGCAGGTGTTCATCAACGGCGCCCTGATCGGCGGCCTGGAAGACCTGAAGGCGCACTTCGCCTGATAGACCGGCGATGCGGCCGGGCAGGGGCATGGCCCCCGCCCGGTCGCCCGGACGCGCGGCGGTTGATTCCGCACTGGCCGCCGCGCGCTCCGGCGCAAGGGCCGGCAACGTAGCCGCCGCGCTACTCCCGCAAGTTTCCCTTCTTTTGCACCCTTGTGCGGGCGCCGTGCGTCCGCAATCAGGACGCAGGACGGCGTTTGCCTCGAGGGCGCGCAACAAGGCGGAATTTGCCTTCACATTCTGATCATTACGCGACCACGGGGGACTCCCAATCATGAAGACGCTGCATACCGACATTGCTGTCATCGGCGCCGGCACCGCAGGCCTGGCTGCTTACCGAGCCGCCAAGGCGGCGGGCAAGCGCGCGCTGCTTATCGAAGGCGGCCCTTACGGCACGACCTGCGCCCGGGTCGGCTGCATGCCGTCCAAGCTGCTGATCGCGGCCGCCGAGGCGGCGCACGCGGCGGCGCACACCGATGCGTTTGGCGTACATGTCGGCGGCGAGATCACGGTCGACGGCGCCGAGGTCATGGACCGCGTCAAGCGCGAGCGCGACCGCTTTGTGGGTTTCGTTGTCGACGGCGTGGAAAACATTCCGGCCGAAGACAAGGTGCGCGGCTACGCGAAATTCGTGTCCGACACCGTGCTGCGTGTGGATGACCACACCGAAATCCAGGCCTCGCGTGTCGTGATCGCCACCGGCTCGCGGCCGTCCGTGCCGCCGCCTTTCCGAGCGCTGGGCGATCGCCTCGTTGTGAACGATGACGTGTTTGCGTGGGACGACCTGCCTAACCGTGTGGCGGTTTTCGGGCCCGGCGTGATCGGGCTGGAGCTTGGTCAGGCGCTCGCCCGGCTGGGCGTGGAAGTGCGCGTGTTCGGCATGAGCGGCAGCCTGGGCGGCATCAGCGATCCGCAGGTGCGGCAAACCGCCCGCAAGATCTTTCAGCGCGAGTTCTATCTGGACACCGATGCCCGCGTCCTGGAAACCAGCCGCGTCGGCGACGAGGTGGAAGTGCGTTACGTGGCGCTGGACAACAGCGAGCGCACCGAGCGCTTCGACTACGCGTTGGTCGCCACGGGCCGCCGTCCCAACGTCGATGGTCTTGGTCTGGAAAACACGTCGCTGGCGCTCAACGCGCAAGGCGTGCCGCAGTTTGACCGGCTGACGATGCAGGCGGGCAGCTCGCCGATCTTCATTGCCGGCGACGCCAACGCCGACGCGCCGCTCCTGCACGAGGCCGCCGACGAAGGCCGCATTGCGGGCGAGAACGCGGCGCGCTTCCCGGAAGTGCGCGAGGGATTGCGCCGTGCGCCGCTGGGCGTGGTCTTTTCGGATCCGCAGATCGCGCTGGTCGGCGCAGGACACGCCAAGCTGGTGCCGGGCACGTTCGTTACCGGTGCAGTGGATTTCAGCGACCAGGGCCGTTCGCGCGTCATGCTGAAGAACCGCGGCATGCTGCATGTTTACGCCGATATTGAAACGGGCCGCTTCCTGGGCGCCGAGATGATCGGACCCAGCGCGGAGCACATCGGCCATCTGCTGGCGTGGGCCGTGCAGCAGGAGCTCACGGTGGCGCGCATGCTGGAAATGCCGTTCTACCACCCGGTGATCGAGGAAGGCTTGCGCACCGCGCTGCGCGATGCCGCGTCGAAGCTGGCGCTGGCGCAGGAAGCGATGCGACAGGCCGACGTGGAAATGGTCTGAGCGCCGCAGACGTGAGCGAGTCGCAGACGTGAACGGGTCGCAGACGTAAGCGGGTCGCAGACGTAAGCGGGTCGCAGACGTAAGCGGGCCGCGGTCGCAAAAAGGGTCGCTGACGTAAAAGGGTCGCGGACCTCATCGGGTCGCGATCGCAAAAAAGAGGCCGCGCCATGAAGGCGCGGCCCTTTGTCGTCGGCGCGGCCGCATTGCCCCGGTGCGGGGCAGGGCGTCAGTCGTCCGATTGCTTCTTCGGCACCGGGAACGGGTTCTCGCGGTATTGCAGCGTGAAGCCTGCGCGTTCGTCCTGCGCCAGTTCGCGCGCCAGATACGGCATGGCCTGTTTCAGCGCGTCGTGCAACGTCCAGGGCGGGTTGATGAGGAACATCCCGCTGCCGTGCAGGCCGTAACCATCGATGGTCGCCTTTTTGACGGTCAGGGTGGCGTGCAGCCAGCTCTTGACCTTCAGGTTTTCGAAATGGCGCGCCATCTCGCTGGCCTCGCGGCGTTGCACCAGCGGATACCAGATGGCATACGTGCCGGTGGCAAAGCGCTTGATGCACTCCTTCACGGTGAGGAGCGTGCGCCGATAGTCGTGCTTGTCCTCATACGACGGGTCGATCAGCACCATGCCGCGTCGCGTGGGCGGCGGCAGCAGCGCCTTGATGCCCTCGAAACCGTCGTCGCCGTAGATCGTGGTCTGGCGCTGCGCGGCGCGGCCCTGGTGCTCCAGGTTGCCGACCAGCGTGTCGATTTCGGTGGGATGCATCTCGAACAGGCGGAGGCGGTCGGACGGGCGCAGCGCGTCCAGCGTCAGCCACGGCGAGCCCGGATAGCGGCGCAGCCGGCCGTTGGTGTTGTAGTCGCGGATGCGCGCAACGTAATCGGCCAGCAGCGGCGGCAGGTCCTGCGCTTCCCACAGGCGGCCGATGCCGTCCGCGAACTCGGACGTCTTGGCTGCCCAGTCGCTGTCCAGGCTGTAGAGGCCGGCGCCCGCATGGGTGTCGATGACCCAGTACGGGGCGTCTTTCTTGTTGAAGTAGTCCAGGGTATGGACCAGGATGGCGTGCTTGAGCACGTCGGCATGGTTGCCGGCGTGAAAGGCGTGGCGGTAGCTGAACACGGGGCTTTCTGCCTCAGGCGGCGGGCCGGATGGCGGCCAGCTCGTCGGTGAAAATGCCGTCGATGCCCCAGTCGAGCAGCAGGCGCGCGCGCTCGGGGTCGTTGACGGTCCAGGCCGCGATGCGGTAGCCGGCGGCGTGCACGGCGTCGATCAGTTCGCGGGTGGCGTCCTTCTGGTTGATGTTCAGCGCCACGCATTCATATTTGGCAAGGCGTTCGCGCCAGTCGGCGGGGACCTTTTCCACGAGCAGGGCGCGCGGCAATTCGGGAGCGGCCTGGCGGGCGGCTTCCAAGGCTTCTTCGGCAAACGAGGACAACAGCGGCGCGGTGCCGGCGCCTTGCCACAGTTCGCGGGCCGCCAGGGCGACGGCGCGGCCGGTTTCGGCTTCGCGGCCGGGGCAGGGCTTGATCTCGACGTTGCTGGCGATGCCGTTGGCCAGCGTGTAGCGGGCGACGGCGGCAAAGGTGGGGAGCGGTTCGCCGGCGTAGGCCGCCGAATGCCAACTGCCGAAATCAAGCTGCGCCAGTTCGGCGTAGGTCTTGGCGGCGGCAGGGCCTTTGCCGTTCGAGGTGCGGTCGACGTCGTCGTCGTGCATCAGCACCAGCACGTTGTCGCTGCTGAGCTTCACGTCGTATTCAAACATGGTGAAGCCGTGTTCGGCGCCGACGCGCATGGCGGCCAGCGTGTTCTCCGGCGCCAGACGGCCGCCACCGCGGTGCGCGATGTGGCGGGAGTAAGGCCAGGAGGGAAGGTTTGCGGTCATTTGGTGCTGCTTTGGGGTTCTTTTGGGACAGGTTGCAAGGATACCTTGTTCTGCGACACGTCCATGATCATGCGCGTGGCCAGATACAGGCGCGGCACGATGCTGTTGATCAGGACGTACTCGGCGTCATTCGAATGCGCGCCGAATCCGCTCAGTCCCATGCCCTCGATGACGGGTCCGCGGGCCTTCAGCGCCGCAAAGGCGGCGTCCGTGCCGCCACCGCTGGCCCGGTCCACCACCTTCAGCGGCAGGTCGAGCTCCTGGTAGACCTTCACGCCGTGCTGGGCCAGGGCGCGCGACGCCGCAGTCGCCTCCAGTGGCGGGCGGCGGACCTCGAACTTCACGCTGACCTTGGACTCGGGCAGCAGTTTCTTCTGGATGCGTTCCTCCAGCGTGCGCGCCAGGGCGTCGAAGTCGGACACGCGCAGCGCCCGCGCGTCGCCCTGGGCGGTGGCCAGTCCCGGAATGACGTTGCGGTTGGTGCCTGCCTGGGCGACGGTCCAGTTCAGCTTCAGCCCCTCGTCGGGTTTGGAAAGATCGTCCAGCTGCAGGAGCTGGTGCGACAACTCGTAGAGCGCATTGACGCCGCCCTCCGGCCGGGCGCCTGCGTGCGAGGTCTTGCCCTGCACGGTCAGGTACGCCGCCCCGATGCCGCTGGTGGCCAGCGTCAGGCGCGGTTCCATGCCGCCGCCCTCGAACGAAAAGACCGCATCCTGGTCGGCGCCCAGGCGGGTGATGGTGCTGCGCGCGCCGGGCGAGCTGATCTCTTCGTCCCCGTTGATCAGCACCGTCAGCGTGCCGTAGTCGGCAAACTTCAGTGTTTTCAGGAGCGCGATGGTGTGCAGGATGGCCGCCACGCCGTGCTTGTCGTCGGCAATTCCCAGGCCATAGGCCTTGTCGCCGTCGATCCTGAACGGCTGGTCCTTCAACATGCCGTTGCGGTACACCGTGTCCATGTGGGCGATCAGCATGATCTTCTTGCTGCCGCCGCCCTTGAATTCCGCGTGGACCATCGGCCCGACCTTCTCGGGGGTGTCGTCCAGCCGGAACACGTCGGTAGGCGCAATGATCTCGACGGCGCCGCCCAGTTCCTTGAGCCGGTCGCGGATCAGTTCGGCGATGCGTTCAACGCCTTCGACATCCTTGCTGCCCGACTCGATATTCACCAGATCCCGCATGGTATCGAGCATGGCCTGCTGCTGGCCCTTGGCCGCCTCCAGCACATTGGCCACCGGTGCGGCCTGCGTGATGTGGGCGCAGCTCAGAAACATCAGGGCGACACAGGATTTCAGCATGGGGAGGCGGGAAGGCATGAACGGCATCGTGGGTGACCTTTTTGCGCGCGGGAAGGGGAACCGGCCTTGTGCCGGCCTGGCAGGGCGGCCCCCGATCTGCGGGCTAACCCCAGGTCCACGATACGAGCGCGGGGCGGGGGCGGTAATGGGGGATTCCCGGGTTGACGGACCTCGCCCTCCGTGGGGACGGATGGTCCACGACGCCGCGCATTGCCCGTTGGCTTGGACAATGGCCGCGCAATGAATGAGAAATGGTAAAATCCGCCCGCTGAACCCGGTTTGAACCGGTATGGGAATAGAGGCGAATCGACTTCGCCTTTTTTTATGCGTTTTCGTGCGGCCCCGGGCGTCTACCCCCGGAGCGCGGCAACAGGGATTCCATGTTCGAATTTATTCGCAGCCATCGGCGCTGGATGCAGTTCATCCTGCTGATCTTGATCGTGCCTTCCTTCTTCCTGGTCGGGATTCAAGGCTATGACAGCTTCATGAGTCGGGAGCCCGAGCTGGCGACGGTGGCTGGCCAGCCGATTTCCCGCGCCGAGTTTGATCAGGCGCACCGCAACCAGCTTGACCAGTTCCGCCAGCGCCTGGGCGCCCAGTTCGATCCGGCCGTGATCGATACGCCCGCGCTGCGTGAAGGCCTGCTGAACCAGCTCATCAACCAGCGCCTGCTCGCCAACGTGGCCGCCGACAACCGTTTCTCGGTGTCCGACGAGACGCTGCGCAACACGATCGCCGCCATCCCCGAAGTCCAGGATAACGGCCGCTTCTCGCCCGAACGCTATCGCCAGGTGCTGGCCGCGCAGGGCATGTCGCCGACGTCGTTTGAAGCCGGCCTGCGCCGCGACCTGGCCATCGCCCGTGTGCTCGAGCCCGTCGGCGAATCGGCCCGCGCGCCGGCCGAAGTGGTCGCCGCCGTGGAATCGGCGCTGACCCAGGCCCGCACCGTGCAACTGCGCAACTTCTCCGCCGCCGACTTCCGCTCGCAAGTCACCGTGAACCCGGCTGACATCCAGGCCTGGTACGACGCCAACAAGCAGCAATTGCAGGTGCCGGAACAGGTGCAGGTGCAATACCTGGTGCTGGACGAAGCCGCCGCCACGCAAGGCGTGCAGGTCAAGGACGAGGACCTGGCTTCGTATTACGAACAGAACAAGAACCGCTTTGGCCAGCCCGAGCGCCGCCGCGCCAGCCACATCTTCATCGAGCTGCCGTCGGGCGAAGACGCTCGCAAGGCCGCGCGCGCCAAGGCCGAAGACATCGCCAAGCAGGCCGCTGCCGATCCCGCCAAGTTCGCCGAACTGGCTGCCAAGAATTCGCAGGACGCCGGCTCGGCCGCCAAGGGCGGTGACCTGGGCTGGATTGCCCCGGGTGCGCAGCCCGGCCCGTTGGACAAGGCCATCTTCGGCCTGGCCCAGAACCAGGTGTCCGGCGTGGTCGAAAGCCCGTTCGGCCTGCACATCGTCAAGGTCACGGAAATCAGCCCGGGCGCCGTCAAGCCGCTGGCCGAGGTCAAGGACCAGATCACCGCGGAAGTCCGCAAGCAGATCGCCGCGCAGCGTTTTTCCGAGATGGCCAGCCAGCTGAACAAGCAGGTCTACGACCAGCGCGACAGCCTGCAACCGGCTGCCGACGCCGTCGGCCTGAAGCTGCGCACCGCTTCCGGCGTCACCCGCGAAGGCCTGCTGCCCGCCGAGAAGGCCGGTCCGGGCTCCGCGGCCGACAGCCCCGACGCCGCGCTGCTGGACAACCCGCGCGTGCGCCAAGTGCTGTTCTCGCCCGACGTGCTGCGCGAAAAGCAGAATTCCGGTGTGATCGAACTCGCGCCCGACACGATGCTGGCCGTGCGCGTTGCCTCCGTTGAACCGGCCCACGTGCCGCCGCTGGACAAGGTCAGCGAAGTCATTCGCGCCAAGCTGCTCGACGAGCGCTCCGCCGAAGCCGCCAAGAAGGCCGGTGAGGCGGCCCTGGCAGCCGCCAAGGCTGATCCCGCCGCGACGCCCGAAGGCTTCGGCCCGGCCATCAGTGTGACGCGCCAGAATCCCCAGGATCTGTCGCGCCCGGTGCTGGACGCCGTGATGCGCCTGCCGTCGGCCACGCTGCCGGCCTTCACGGGCGTGCAGTCCGGCGTGGACTACACGCTGGTGCGTCTGGAAAAGGTGGAAGCCGGCAAGTCCGATGCCGCCGACATGGAGCGCCTGGCGCAGCAACTGTCGGGTGCATGGGGCCAGGCCGAAAACGAGGCTTTGATCCGCATGCTGCGCCAGCAGTACGAGGTGAACGTCACGCCCGCCGCCGCGGATGTCATCCGCGGCGATCAGGCCCAGGCCGCGGGCTGATCGCCCTGTCAGATAGTCAGTTCAACATGGGCCGCAGCGCCGGCCACACGTTGTCCAGCAATTGAGGCTGGGCATCCTCGTTAGGGTGGATGCCGTCAGCCTGAAACATCGCCCGGTTCGTCGCGATACCTTCCATCAGGAAGGGCACGAGCCGGGCGTTTTCGTTTTTGGCCACATTGGAAAACACCGCTGCAAAGCGTTGGGCGTAGTCCCGTCCGTAATTGGGCGGAATCTGCATCCCGACGATCAGCACCTCGGCATCGGCCTTGCGCGCCGCCTGGGTCATGGTCCGCAGGTTTTGCTCGGTCATGTTCAGGGGCAGGCCGCGCAACGCGTCGTTGGCGCCCAGCTCCAGCACCACGACCGCCGGGGCATGCTGGCGCAGCAAGGCGGGCAGGCGGGCAACGCCGCCGCTGGTCGTGTCGCCGCTGATGCTGGCATTGACGACCTGGAACTTCGGGTATTGTTCTGAGATCCTCGCGGACAGCAGGGGCACCCAGCCCGTGCCGCGTTTGATGCCGTATTCGGCGGACAGGCTATCGCCCACCACCAGCACGGTGCGCGGCGTGGAACCCTGGGGCGCCGCGGCGGTCTGAGCGTGGGCGGACGCCGCCGCGGCGGTCGCGAAGGCAGTCACAAGAAGCAGACGGGAAAATAGGCGCATGGATAGCAATAACTCAATCGTGGTGAAAGGGCTGGGCAAGCGGGTGGCAGATGCCGGTGGATCGCTTTCTATCCTGGAAGGAATTGATTTTACGGTCGCGGCGGGCAGCGCCGTGGCCATCACGGGCAGCTCGGGCTCGGGCAAGTCGACTCTGCTGGGACTGCTGGCCGGTCTGGATGTTCCCAGCGTGGGCAGCGTACACCTTGCCGGGCAGGACCTGTTCGCCCTGGACGAAGACGGCCGCGCGCGCCTGCGGGCCAATCACGTCGGCTTCGTGTTCCAGTCCTTCCAGTTGCTGCCCAACCTGACCGCGCTGGAAAACGTAATGCTGCCGCTGGAGCTGGCCGGGCAATCCGCGCGCGAGGCCGCGCAGGCCATGCTGGAACGGGTGGGGCTGGGCGCGCGCCTGCACCACTACCCGCGCACGCTGTCGGGCGGCGAACAGCAGCGCGTGTCGCTGGCCCGTGCGTTTGTCGTGCAGCCGGACCTGCTGTTTGCCGACGAGCCCACCGGCAGCCTGGATGCCGCAACCGGCGTGACGGTCATCGATCTGATGTTCGACCTGCACCGCGAGCACGGGACGACGCTTGTGCTGGTCACGCACGATCCGCAACTGGCGGCGCGCTGCGGACGGCAATTGGTGCTGGCGGCCGGCCGCATGGTCACGGACGATTGAGACGAATACCCATTGCTGTCGCAAATGTACGGGAGTAGGCTAACTCAAGGAGTTGCCATGTCTGCCCGTACATCCATCCATGCGTTCTTGGTTGTTGCGTTGCTGGCGCCCGCCGTTGCCGGCGCGAGCGGTGGTGTTATCCGCTTTGTCGGGGGCATCGTGGAACCGGCGGTCTGCCGGCCGCGCGTGACGCCGGCAAGCGCCGGTGGACTCCCCCGCGTGGTCTGCGTGCCTGAATCCCGGACCCGCGCAGTGGATCCGGCGCCGCGGGTCAAAACCTCCGTGCGGGAAGTGCCTGCGGACACTTCCGAAGACCGGGCCGCGGGTAAGCGCTATTTGGTGACGCTGGAATACCTGTAGGAATGGCGCCGTCCCGGTGCGCCGGGACAGCACGAGCAACGCGCGGTCGGCACGGCCGCCCCGCGCTCAGCCCAGGTTGCGGATCTCCACGACCGGATCGACGTCGGCCGCATAATCGACGCCGTCGATTTCAAACCCGAACAGCCGCAGGAAATCGCGTTTGTAGCCAGCAAAATCGGTCAGCGCATAGAGGCTGTCCGTATCGACCTGATCCCACAGCGCCTGCACCCGCGCCTGCACCTTCGGGTCCAGTTCCTTGTAGTCGGCGCGCAGCCGGCCTTCGTCGTCCAGGATCGGCGACGGGCCGCACAGGCTGTCGCGATAAAGCCCATACACCTGCTCGATGCAGCCTTCGTGCGTGCCGTCTTCCTTCATGACCTTAAAGAGCAGGGACAGGTACAGCGGCATCATCGGGATGGCCGAGCTTGCCTGCGTGACCACTGCCTTGAGCACCGACACGCGCGCGTCGCCCCCGTGTTCCGAAAGCTTGGCACGGATGTCCAGCACGCGCTGGTCCAGGTCTTTCTTGGCCGCGCCGATGGACCCGTTCCAGTAGACGTCGTGCGTGATCTTTTCGCCCAGATAGGTAAAGGCCGTGGTGGTGGCGCCGTCCGCCAGCACGCCGGCCTCCAGCAGCGCGTCGATCCACATCTGCCAGTCTTCGCCGCCCATCACGGCGACGGTGGCGTCGATTTCATCTTGCGAGGCGGGTTCCAGCACGCCGTCCTTGATGAGCTCCTTGTCGGTATCCAGGCCGCGCAAGGTCACGGATTTGCCGATGGGCTTGAGCGTGGAGGTGTAGACCTGGCCCGTCTTCGGGTGCGTGCGTCGCGGGGCCGCGAGGCTGTAGATGACCTGATCGACCTGACCCAGGTCCGCCTTGATGGCGGCGATGGTCTTTTGCTTGATCTCATCGGAAAAGGCGTCGCCGTTGATGCTCTTGGCGTACAGGCCTTCGGCCTCGGCAAACTTGTGGAACGCGGCGCTGTTGTACCAGCCCGGCGTGCCCGGCTTGGCGGCGTCGCCCGGCCGTTCGAAGAAGACGCCCAGCGTCTGCGCGCCACAGGCAAAGGCCGCGCTGATGCGTGCGGCCAGCCCATACCCCGTCGACGCGCCCAGGATCAGCACGCGCTTGGGGCCCCCGGGCACCGGTCCTTGCGCCTTCACGTAGTCGATCTGTTGCTTCACGTTGGCTTCGCAGCCGGCAGGATGGGTGGTGACGCAGATGAAACCGCGCACGCGGGGCTTGATGATCATGGGAGCCTCTTGTTGGGAATACGCCAGGGACGGATGCGGGAATGGGCATCAGGCGAAGCGCATTGTACGGGAGGCGGCCGGCCCGCGATTTCGAATCTGTCGCCGTTCAACGCCGGGCTTACGTGCCGCGGGCAGCCCGCGCCGCCGCGGCGCTTTGCGCGCGACCCCGGCGCCATTCGATCATGCCGATCCCCACGCCGCTGGCGCAGATGATGGCGATGCCCAGCCAGGTCAGCGGGTCGGGAAAATGGCCCCATACCAGCCAGCCCACGGACGTGGCGCTGATGATCTGCAGGTAGATGAACGGCGCCAGCGTGGACGCCGGCGCGCGGCGGTAGGCGGCGATCTGGAACAGGTGGCCCACGCAGCCCGTGATGCCGGTGGAGATCAGCACGGCCCAGTCGAACGCAGACAAGGCCTGCAGGAAAGGCAGCGCGGGCGGCAGGATGAAGGGCAGGGCAAGGGTCAGGCAGATCGTGCCCACCGCACCGCTCCAGATCAGCGAGGTGAAGGGGTCGTCGCCGGCGACGCGGCGCGTGGCGATGAACTGGGCCGTGAAGCAACAGGCCGTCAGCAGGCCGAAGATCGTGCCCACCGGGTGCAAGCCGCCGCCGGGGCGGATGACGATCAGCACGCCGACAAAGGCGATGCCCGCCGCGACAAAGCGCGACATGCGCGCGGGTTCCTTCAGGATCCAGGGCGCCAGCGACAGCACGAGCAACGGCGCCAGGAAATTGATGGACGTGGCCTCGGCCTGGGGGATGTAGCTCAGCGTCGTGAAGAACATGAGCGTGGCCAGGAACATCGAGCCGCCGCGGATGAGCTGCTCGCGCGGCTTGGTGCTGCGCAACACGCGCATGCCGCGCGCGGGCAGCACAAGCGCCAGCACGAGCACCAGGTGGATCGCGTAACGGAACCACGACAGCACGAGCAAAGGTACGCCCGCGTCCATGACCCACTTGCCGCTCGCGTCCAGGCACGACAGGGTCCACATCGACAGCACCAGCAGCAGCACACCGATCATCGGGCCGCGCGCGGCGGACGCGCCGGAGCGCGGGCGACCGTTATCGGCCGGGGACATGGAGGGTACTCCTTTCAGCGTGCACGAGGCATGGCGCCTTTGGGGCGATGGGCGGCTGACATGATACGCTCATCGCGCCGGGGGAAAAGGCCAATGATAGAACTACGCAACGTCGAAACGTTTTTCTGGGTCGCCACGCTGGGCAGCTTTCGCGCCGCGTCCGACAAACTCAACACCACGCAACCCGCCGTCTCGCAGCGCATCGCTTCGCTTGAAGCCGACCTGGGCGTCAAGCTGTTCGAGCGTGATGCGCGCGGCGTCAAGCTGACCGCCAAGGGACACGAACTGCTGTCGCACGCCGAGCGCATGCTGCAGGTGCGGCGCGACATGTTCGAAGCCGCGCGCGAGCAGAACGTCATGTCGGGAACCGTGCGCATCGGCGTGGCCGAGACCATCGTGCAGACCTGGCTACCCGCGCTCATTGAACTGATCCACGCGACGTATCCCGCGCTGGTGCTGGAAATCGAAGTCGATACCACGCATGTGCTGCGCTCGCACCTGATGTCGCGCCAGATCGATCTGGCGTTTCTGATGGGGCCGGTGCTTGAAGCACGGGTCGAGAATCTGCCGCTGTGCACCTATCCGCTGGCGTGGGTCGCCAGTCCGCTGCTCGATCTGGGCCCCGAGCCCCTGACGCTTGCAACGATCGGCAAGCTGCCGATCATCACGTATCCCTCCAACAGTTCGCCGTACCGCGTGGTGCGCGACATGCTGACCCGTGCGGGTGTCACGTCGCCGCGCATGTATGGCAGCGCCTCGATGTCCATGGTGGTGCGGATGACGCAGGACGCCATCGGCACCAGCGTGATCGCCCCCGTGTTTCTGGGCAAGGAGCTGGCGCGTGGCGAGTTGCGCATTCTGCAGGTGCAGGCTGATCCGCTGCCCGAGTTGAGCTTCACCGCCACGTGGGTGCAAGGGCCGGACAGCCATGCCGTGCGCGTCATCGCGCAGATGGCGCAGAAGGTTGCCGCGCAGACCTGACCGGCAATTTGGCCGTAGGTGTTTTCCCGAGCGGGCGGCGTCGCGGATTGCTTGTTGCATAAGCGAGAAGGGTGCCGCCGCGATTGCCCGTCGGCCGCAAAGCCGCGCCGATGCGTCGTTTGCGCGGATTGGCGCCGCCGCACGTCGCGAGACCCAAAAAATATTTATACCCCCACATCGGAACTTACGATTGGACGCTCGCCGCCCCTGACGCTGCAATGGCGCTCATAACGGAGTAGCGGCTGGATACACATCCGAGACCACCGATTCCTACCGGCGCGCAACCAGGACAACGGGATCCCGCGCGCGGCACACGATCCCGCAGCCAGGAGTTTTTCCATGAAGAAGTCCCTTGCTTTTGCCGCCATCGCCGCCAGCCTTCTGGCCGGCGCCGTCCACGCCCAGGACCTTCCCAAGACCCACTTGAAGATCGTGGGCGGCCTGTCCAACCTGACCGCCTACAACGACTACGAAAAGCCGTTCTGGACGAAGACCATTCCCGAGCAGTCCAAGGGACAGGTCACGGCGGAGATCAAGGGCTTCAATGAAATGGGCTTGAAGGGGCCCGAGCTGTTGCGCCTGATGTCGCAGGGCGTCATCGAATTCGGCACCGCCACGCTGTCCTACTTTGCCAGCGACAACCCGATCAACGAAGCCATCGACCTGGCTGGCCTGGCGCCCGACGTCAAGACCGCGCGCGCCGTGACCGAAGCCTTCGAGCCCGTCTACGCCAAGCTGTACGGCGAAGGCAACAACGTCAAGTTGCTGGGCATCTCCACCTATCCGGCGCAGGTGCTGTTCTGCAATGCCGAGATCAAGGGCCTGGCCGACATCAAGGGCAAGAAGGTCCGCACCAGCAGCCGCACCACGGCCGAATTCGTCGAAGCATTGGGCGGTTCGAGCGTGACGATGGCCTTCGGCGAAGTCGTTCCCGCGCTGCAGAACAAGGTGGTCGATTGCGCCATCACGGGCTCGCTGTCGGGCTACTCCGCCAAGTGGTACGAAGTGTCGACGCACCTGGTGGCGCTGCCGATCAACTGGAACCAGCAGATCCATGCCGTCAACCAGAAGGCCTGGGACAAGCTGGATCCGAAGGTGCGCACGTTCTTGCAGGACAACGTCAAGACGCTGGTCGACAACATCTGGGATGCCGCCGCGCGCCAGACGCAGGAAGGCTATGACTGCAACACCGGCGCGGCCGCGTGCCCGTTCCCGGTCAAGGGCAAGATGGTCCTGGTGCAACCCTCCGACGCCGACAAGGCGCTGCTCAAGAAGGTGGCGCAAGAGGCCGTCCTGCCCAAGTGGGCCGCCCGCTGCTCGGCGCAGTGCGTGAAGGACTGGAATGCCACGGTCGGCAAGACGCTGAACCTGACCGCCAGCAAGTAAACGCCAGGATGCACCGGCCCGTGGGCCGGTGCAGATTCCGGCCGGTGATGGCGCGCGGTGGTCCGTGACCTTGGCATGAGGTCCGCGGCGCCCGCACGCGATGGCAGGCCGTGCCACCTGAGGTTCCATTCATGACTCAAACCGAACACTTCCGTCTGCTCGGCGGCCTGTTGCGGCGCGCGGAAAGCTTTTCCCGCGCTGCCGTATGGGCCGGCGGCGCCCTGACCGTGGCCAGCGTGCTGCTGATCTCTTTCGACGTGCTGGCCCGCAAGTTCCTGGGTTTCACGACCGGGGGCGCGGACGAACTGTCCAGCTACGCGTTTGCCATCAGCACCTCCTGGGCGCTGGCGTTTGCCACGCTGCAGCGCGCCAACGTGCGCGTCGACGTGCTCTATCAATATTTGCCCGTGCGCCTGTCGGCCGTGCTGGACTGGATTTCCATGGTGGCGCTGGCCGTCTTCATGGTGTTTCTGACGTATTACGCGTACGACGTGGTGGTGACGTCCTGGACGCAGAAGTCCGCGGCCAACACGCCGCTCGCCACGCCACTGTGGATTCCACAGGGATTGTGGGTGCTGGGTCTGGCATGGATGTGCATCACGGTCGCGCTGATGCTGGCGCGGGCATCCGCCGCGCTCGTCACGGGCGATATCGAACTGGTCAAGCAGATCTGCGGCGTGCGTTCGGCGCAGGAAGAGGCTGACGAGGAAGCCGCCGCGGGCGAGCGCATGGTGAAGGGAGAAGCCGCATGATTGCCACCGCTTTGACACTGCTGCTGGTCCTGATCGGTCTGTCGATCCCCGTGGGCGCTGCGCTTGGCGTCCTGGGCCTGATCCTTGACCCGATGTTCTCGATGTTGCCGCTGACGCGCGCCATTGGCGAGATCTCCTGGAGTTCGAACAACGAATTCCTGCTGGTCGCGATTCCGCTGTTCATCATGCTGGGAGAGGTCTTGTTGCGCGCCGGCTTTGCCGAACGCATGTACAGCGCGATGAGCCTGTGGCTGTCGTGGCTGCCGGGCGGATTGATGCACGCCAACATCGGCGCCTCGACGCTGTTCTCGGCGACCTCCGGCTCCAGCGTGGCAACGGCTGCCACCGTCGGCACCGTCGCCATTCCGCAGATCCGCAAGTATGGCTACAACGAGCCCCTGTTTCTCGGCAGCCTTGCCGCGGGCGGCACGCTGGGCATCCTGATCCCGCCATCGATCAACCTGGTCATCTATGGCGTGCTGACGAACTCGTCGGTGCCCAAGCTGTACCTGGCCGGCATCATCCCCGGGTTCGCGATGGCGGCGCTGTTCATGCTGACCGTCGTGATCGCCTGCGTGGCCAAACCGTCGTGGGGCGGGAAGAAGATCCACGCAACGTGGGGCGAACGGATCGCCAGCCTCGTGCATCTTGCGCCGCCGCTGGGCATCTTCTTCCTGGTGGTCGGATCGATCTACGCGGGCCTGGCAACGCCGACCGAGGCCGCCGCGCTGGGCGTGCTGGGCGCGTTCATCCTGGCCGCGTGGTTCCGCCGCCTGACGTGGTCGATGCTGCGCGAGGTGATGGAGGGCACGATGCGGTCCACGGCCATGATCATGCTGATCGTCATTGCCGCCAGCTTCCTGAACTTCGTCATGTCGGCGACGGGCCTGACCGATGCGCTGACCAAGTCGATCACCGGCCTCGGCCTGTCCCCCGGCTGGATGCTGCTGATCGTGGTGATCTTCTATCTGGTGCTGGGCTGCTTCATGGAAACGCTGTCGATGATGATCACGACGATCCCCATCGTGGCGCCCATCATGATCGGCCTGGGCTATGACCCGATCTGGCTGGGCATCGTAATCATCGTGCTGGTCGAGGCCGCGCTCATCACGCCGCCCGTGGGCCTGAACCTGTTCGTCGTGCAAAGCCTGCGCAAGAGCGGCTCGATGAGCGCCGTGATCGTCGGCAGCCTGCCGTTCGTGGCGGCCATGTTCGTGATGCTGGCGCTGCTGGCGTTCTGGCCCGACATCGCGCTGTGGTTGCCGCGCGTCTTCGGTTGATGACTCTTTGATTCCGGCGCGGCCCGTCGGCCGCGCCGCTTCCCACTCCTTCTTCGCAGGACTGATATGAAAGCCGTATTCAAGATCGACGACGCCAATCCCCGCCAGGTGGAAGTGGCCTTCAACAGCGTGATCGTGGCGGGCTGGGCCGGGCGTGACATGGCTGCCATCGAACACCACATCGAGGAACTGGCCGCCATTGGCGTGCCGCGTCCGAGCAGCGTGCCGCTGTACTACCGCATCGCCGAGAACCAGCTTACGCAGTCGGCCAACGTGCAGGCGCTGGGCGAGGAATCGTCGGGCGAGGTCGAGACGTTTGTTTTTGCGATTGAGGGCGAGATGTACGTCAGCATCGCGTCCGACCATACCGACCGCAAGCTGGAGACCGTCAGCGTGGCGATGTCCAAGCAGGTCTGCGTGAAGCCTGTGGGCGCCGAAGCCTGGCGGCTTGCGGACGTGGCGGGGCACTGGGACGAACTGATCATCCGCGCCTACATCGTTGAGAACGGCGAAAAGGTGCTGTACCAGGAAGGGCCGCTGTCCACGTTGCGCACGCCGCAGGACCTGATCGCGGGCTACACGGGCGGCGGCGCCGTGCTGCCGGAAGGCGCTGGCATGACCTGCGGCACGGTGGCCGCCATCGGCGGCATCCGCCCGGCCGCGGATTTCACGATGGAACTGCACGATCCGCGCCTGAACCGCACGCTGCGCCACCGCTATCATGTCGAGTCGCTGCCCGTGGTCGCCTGATGGCCGCCACGCTCGGCGCTGAATCCGGGCGCGTTCCCCGCGAAGGCGTCCGTCCGAACACTTACGCCGCCAGGCGGCATTAGGACAATGATGGTTTCGACCCTGAATGATCTGACCTCGGCCCTGCGTGAGGGCCGCAGCACCTCCGTCGCATTGACCGAAGCCGCGCTGGCGCGGGCTCAGGATCCGGCGGGCGAGGGCGCTCGCGCCTTCACCAAGCTCTACGCCGATTCGGCGCTGGCGCAGGCGCGCGCGTCGGACACGCTGCGCGCGGCCGGCATCGTGCGGTCCGCGATCGAAGGGTTGCCCATCAGCATCAAGGACCTGTTCGACATCGCGGGCGAGACCACGATGGCCGGTTCCGTGGCGCGCGAAGGCGAGCCGGCGGCCGAAGCGAATGCCGAGGTCGTGCAGCGCCTGATCGCCGCGGGCGCCGTCATCATCGGCCGCACCAATATGACCGAATTCGCGTATTCGGGCCTGGGCATCAATCCCCACTACGGCACGCCGCTGAACCCGTACGACCGCGCCACCGGCCGCATTCCCGGCGGCTCGTCGTCCGGTGCGGCGGTGTCGGTTGCGGACGGCATGGCCGTCGCGGGCATCGGGTCGGATACGGGCGGCTCCGTGCGCATTCCTGCCGCCCTGTGCGGCCTGACCGGGTTCAAGCCCAGCGCCTGGCGGGTGTCCATGCAGGGCGTGCTGCCGCTGTCGGCCAATCTGGATTCCATCGGCCCCATCGCCGCCAGCGTGCGGTGCTGCGCCGAACTCGACGCCATCCTGTCGGGCGATGCGGGTCCCTTGCCGCAGGCGCTGCCCGTGCGTGGCCTGCGTCTGGCCATTCCGACGACGCTGGCGCTGGACGCCATGGACAAGCATGTCTCCGACACCTTCGCGGCGGCGGTGCAACGGTTGGAGGACGCCGGTGCGCTGATCGACCGGATCGAGATTCCGGAATTCGCCGAGCTGGCCGCCATCAACAGCAAGGGCGGTTTCACCGCCGCCGAAGCCTGGGCCTGGCACCGCGACCTGATCGCGCGCGCGGGCAAGCGTTACGACCCGCGCGTCGTCTCGCGCATCATGCGCGGCCAGGATATGACGGCCGCCGATTACATCGAACTGCTCGATGCGCGCGAGGCGTGGGTAGCCGCTGTGGACCACCGCATTGCCGGTTACGACGCGCTGATCATGCCCACGACGCCCATCGTGGCGCCGCCGGTCGCGGACCTGCAGGGTTCCGACGAAGCCTACTACGCCGCCAACGGACTCATCCTGCGCAATCCCACCCTCATCAATTTCCTGGACGGCTGCGCGCTGTCCTTGCCCTGCCACGCGGCGGGCACGGCGCCCGTGGGCCTGATGATCGCGGCCAGCAATGGTGCGGACCGCCGCGTCCTGGGCATCGGCCTGTCGGTCGAAGACCTGTTCGCCGCGCGCTGAGCGGCGCTTACCTGCAACGAGAGAACCCATGCCAGACGCCGATAACGTTAGAACCAGCCTCGCGCTTGCCCGCCAGGCGCGGCTGGATGCCCGCAGCGGGCGCCTGACGGGTCCCACGGCGAATCTGGCGCCTGGGCACGTTCAGGCCAACCTGGCGATTTTGCCGCGCGCGCTGGCGGCGGATTTTCTGCACTTCTGCCAGCGCAATCCCAAACCGTGCCCGTTGCTGGCCATGTCCGAGCCAGGTGACCCGGCGTTGCCGGAGCTGGGCGCGGATATCGACATCCGCACCGACATCCCGCGATACCGCGTCTGGAAGGACGGCGCGCTCGTGGCGGAGCCGACGGACGTGCGCGACCTGTGGCGCGACGATCTGGTGTCCTTCCTGATCGGCTGCTCGTTCTCGTTCGAGGAGGCGATGCTGGATAACGGCCTGCCCGTGCGTCACATCGAGCAGGGCAGCAATGTGCCCATGTACCGCACCAACATCGCAACGCAGCCGGCTGGCGTGTTCGGCGGTCCGCTGGTGGTGTCGATGCGGCCCCTGAAGGCCGCCGACGCGATCCGGGCGATCCAGGTGACGTCGCGGTTCCCGTCGGTGCATGGCGCGCCCGTTCACATTGGCGATCCGTCGCTCATCGGCATCGCGGATATCGATGCCCCCGATTACGGCGATCCCGTGGAGATCCGCCCTGGCGAAATGCCGGTGTTCTGGGCGTGCGGCGTGACGCCGCAATCGGTTGTGGCGGCGGTGCGGCCGGAATTCTGCATTACGCATGCGCCCGGCCACATGCTGGTCACCGACCTCATCAACAGCCGCATGGCGGTGTTCTGATCCGGGCGCGGCCCCAAGTTGGTTTGTCGGCCGGGCGTCAGCGCTGTTGCATCAGCGCCTTCACGCGCTGGTCGTAGTCGGGCGGGAAGGTCCAGAAGCGCATGCCTTGCTGCGTAAAGCCTTCCAGCAGTCCGCGCTCGGCCGGCGCCTTGTGCCACAGGAACTGCATCAGCACGTCGCTGCTGACCCACGCGTTGCCGAACCAGAAGCTGTGGGCGCGGCGATTCAGATCGGGGATGGCGCGCGGATCGACCCAGATCATGTCGAAGTTCAGCCGCTGCGAGGCGGCGTTGACGAAATCCACCTGCTCCTCGGTCAGATCGTCCGCATCGGGCCGGCCGGCCCGTGACGCACGCTGGTGGCGCGCCGCGAAACGCAAGGCGCGATCGCCCAGGTTGGCGCCCAGGCTCACGCGTTCGGTCAGGTCGATGTACTGCTGCAGGTCCGTTACGAACCGGTAGGTGTCCTCGTCGGGCGCCGCGAAATAGATCTGACCCAGGCGCAGCCGCGCGCGCAACGCCTCGCGGCTTTCGCCTTCGCGGGGCTGCGCCAGGGTGGCAAGCCCTTCACTGGCGATGCGCGCGCCCGCGCTGAACGCCAGCACGTTGATGTGCTCGGCATTCGTGTTGCGCGCGAGCAGTTCCAGCAGGCGCGCAAAGGCGGGCACCGATGCCCGCGCAGTGCGGACATCCGTGGCGTAGGACAGCAGACTGCCGGCGGACGGCCACAGAAAGGCCAGGACGACCGCCTGCCGGCCCGTAAAGTGATGAAACTGCGCGGCCTGGGCGGTGCCGCGCCATACGGCATTGTTGAAGCCGTGCACATAGACGATCAGGTCGCGGTGCCGGCTGACCGCCAGGGCGTCGTTGATTAGCGCGAAGTAGGCCTGGGCCTCAGGAGACGTCTCCGCATCGCTTTGCGGGGTGAGGGCGACAAGCTCCTCCATGCGCTCCAGGCTGAGCACCGGCCGGCCGCGCTGACTGCCCGAGGCCGAAAGCTGGCGCAATTGATCCCAGTCCAGCGTCCCGTCGCCAATCTGCACTTTGGCCACACCCATGCGCAGCGTGTCACTCGGAAAGATCGAATAGAACGGCTGGCGCGATTCCAGGAAGACGGCGCGGTTGGTGGCGTAGAGCAGGGGAATCGACGTGCCGTCGAGCGCGGTTTTGTGCGCAAACGGCTCCACCTGGCCGGTCGTGAACTTGACCGGGGTGGGCATCAACTGCACGGGCGAGGAGCAGGCGGCCAACAGCGCCGTCAAGCACGCCGCCAGGACGGCGCGGGCGGCCCACCACCGGCATAGCGGCGACGCAAGTGAGCGGGCTTCGGGAAAGCGCATGCGATGGGCCCGGTGCGTGTTGGGGGTTGGCGCGAATCGGCGAAGGGACGCGAGGATTGTCGCCGTGGTTCCGGCGGCGATCAAGGGGGAGGGAAAACGTGTGGCGCGGCTGCGAACGCCGCCGTGGGGGGAGAGACTGCCGGGGGATGCGGGG